>NZ_JBRCOK010000162.1:0-23118 GCF_053501535.1 Bellilinea sp.
ACCAAAAAAGCCGGCGAGGTGATGTGTCACGCCTATCATCATTTATATGGGTTGGATGTAACCATCTTCCGGTTTTTTACGGTTTATGGGCCGGCCGGTCGGCCGGACCTGGCCATGTTTCGTTTTGTTCAGTGGATTGCCGAGGAACGTCCGGTCAAAATCAATGGAGATGGCAGGCAGTCACGCGGATTTACCTATATTGACGATGTCGCTCGTGGTGTGCTGCTTGGGCTGAAACCTTTGGGGTTTGAGGTAATCAATCTCGGCGGGCATGAATCCATCAGCGTGCTGGATCTGGTGAAACTGATTGAAGAATTGCTGGGCAAAAAGAGTCGGCTGGAATTTTTACCGTTTCACCCGGCTGATATGATGAAAAATCTGGCGGATGTACGCAAGGCAAACCGGTTGTTAGGCTGGCAGCCGCAGGTCAACCTGCGGGAGGGGGTTCAAAATCTGGTCAACTGGTATCTGCAAGAGCGTGAGTGGGCCAGCCAGATTATAACGGATGGATAGTGAGAAAGCGCTGGTTGCAACAGTGGCGGGAGGATCGTTTATTACGCACCGTGGTGCGTAATTCATCTTACCTGTTCTCCTCCAATACCATCAGCATGGGGCTGGCCTCCTTGCAGGGCCTGCTGGCAGCTGCCTTATTGAATGTCGGCGATTACGGATTGCTGGGGATGATCATCGCTTTTGCTTCGAATGTCAATCGCCTTCTTTCCTTCCGCATGAACGAACTGGTCATCAAGTATGCCGGGCAGTATCTGGCGGAGGAAAAAAAATCCCGCGCCGCCGCAATCATTAAAGCCGCCGGCCTGAGCGAAGCAATGACTTCGCTGGTCGCGTATGGATTGCTCATTCTTACCGCCCAACTGGCAGCCGTTTACATCATTAAAGACCCGCGAGCTGCGCCGTGGATTGTGCTGTACGGGCTGGCGCTGCTGGCTAATCTGGTGACAGAAACGGCCACAGCGGTTTTACAACTGGGTAATCACTTTCGTACACTGGCAGTTTTGAACCTGAGTCAGAACCTGCTCACCGCTGGCTGGATTGGCACAGTTTTCCTGCTGCGTGGCGGCCTGTTTGACGTGTTGATGGCGTATCTGGCCGGCAAGGTTGTTTATGGGCTTGGTTTGATGATTGCAGCTGTTTACTGGATGCCGTCGCTGGTGGGCAAGGGCTGGTGGCGGGTTGCGCTTTCCGATCTGAGTGGGAAGAAAGAACTGGCAAAATTTGCCGTCAGCACCAATCTCAGTCAGACGGTCAACATGCTGATTCGGGACAACGAAGTCCTGTGGGTGGGGTTCTTCCTGTCGCCGGTGGAAGCGGGGTACTACAAATTTGGTTTGGCAATCATGAATGTGATTGTTTTACCCATCTCGCCTTTCATCCAGACAACTTTTCCGGAAATCAACCGTGCAGTGGCTCTGCGCATCTGGGATCGCCTGCGCTCACTGCTGCGCCGCACCAGCCTGATTGCCGCCGTGTGGAGCGGACTGGCGGGAGTGGGAATGCTCATTTTTGGTCCGTATCTCTTGACTTTATTCAAGGATGGGGCCTATTTACCCGCCTTTCCGGTGATTCTGGTTTTATTTGCCGGCTTCAGTTTTGCAAACCTGTTCTACTGGAACCGGCCGCTGTTGCTGGCGCTGGGTAACCCCAACTTCCCATTGCTGGTCACCTTTGCGGTTGGCTTGATCAAAACGGTTTTGATGTTCTTGCTGGTGCGGCAGTATGGGGTTATGATGCAGGCGGTTTTGATGAGCGGTTATTTCATCACTTCGATTGGATTGAACGTCATCAAGGGGCTGCGGCAGGTTGATCTTTTGCAAAAAACTTCCGAGCAGGTTCAGCCGGCGTGAAAATTTGCTGTATTACTTCGTTTCGTATTCCGTCCAGGGCTGCCAACAGTATCCAGGTGATGAAAGTTGGGCAGGCGCTTTCTCAGCTGGGGCATGAGGTGCTGATGTATGCTCCTGGTAATGTGCACACCCCCTGGAAAGAACTGGCTGCTTTATATGGTTTGAGTTTGCCTTTTGAAGTCAACTGGCTGCCCAATTATCCGCAATTGAAGCGCTACGATTTTGCAGTGAATGCTGTTCAACAGGCTGTGCGCCGAAAAGCAGAGATGATTTACACGTGGCTGCCGCAGGCCGGTTTGATGGCATTGTTGGGCGGTTTTCCGGTGGTTCTGGAAATTCATGACCGCCCGACCGGTCGGCTGGGGGCCTGGTTGTTGCGGCGCATGATCCAATGGCGCGGAGAGAAGCGTTTTGTGGTAATTACCCGTGCGCTGGAACGGGCCTTACGTGAGGAATTTTCACTCCCATTGAAAGAAGATGAGGTGGTCATTGCCCCCAATGGGGTGGATTTGGAACGTTTTCAACAGCTGCCGAAGCCGGAGGAAGCCCGTCGTTTGCTGAATTTACCCCAGGGACTGACCGCAGTTTACAGCGGTCATTTGTATGCAGGGCGGGGCATGGATTTATTGCTGGGGTTGGCTAAACGTTTCCCACAGATTTACTTTGTGTGGGTAGGAGGACAGCCGGATGCGGTAGAATCATACCGTGAGGTAATCACCGTGCGCGGGCTGACCAATATCACCTTGACCGGTTTCATCGAAAACCAACGCCTGCCGCTGTATCAGGCAGCTGGCGAAATTTTGCTGATGCCCTACGAATGGCAAATTGCCGGCAGCGGCGGAGGTAATTCCGCCGATATTTGCAGTCCGATGAAGATGTTTGAATATCTGGCTTGCGGACGGGCAATTTTAACCAGCGATTTACCCGTCCTGCACGAAGTCTTGAACGAAACCAACGCAGTTTTCTGCCCGCCACAGGATATAGACGGCTGGAGCGCGGCGCTTTCTAACCTGGTGAATGATCCGTTGCGCATTGAATTGCTCGGTAAAAATGCCCGCGAAACAGCGCGCCGGTACACCTGGCTGGCCCGCCAGGAAAAAATTTTGGCCGGATTTCCGCCTGGAGGAAAGGGTCGAGTATGAGCAGCGCTACCCCTAAGGTGATTTTGCTGGTTGGATTGACTTCACTGGCGGGCGGTTTTGCGCTCACTGGGCTGGTTGAAGGGCGGGTTTCCTTACAAGGCGGATTGGGTAGTGCGGTGCTGCTTGCTGCTGCCGGTTTTCTGCTGTGGTTGTTCTTAAAATTTACAACATCGCCTCGTTGGGTGGGGATGGCTGTCAGCATTGCCTTTTTAATAAGGTTACTGGTTGGTGTCGGGTTATCCCTGGCCTTACCGGTCTGGGGACATGAAAGCGACGTTTCACGGGCTGGCTATCTGTTTTTCGATGCGTACACCCGTGACCGGCAGGCGTGGAATCTGGCGCAATCGGGAAATTCGCTGCTGGAGGCATTTGGCAACGAATTTTCTGGTGATCAGTATGGGGGAATGCTGGCTCTTAGCGCGCTGGTTTACCGGCTGCTCAGCCCGGAGGTTCACCGCCCGTATCTGATTTTGATTTTGACCGCGTTTGCTGCTGCTGCGGCATTACCATTCTTTTACCAGGCTGTGGGCAAGTATTTTGGTGCTTCAGTCGCCGCGCTGGCGGTGTGGATGGTTGTGCTTTACCCCGAAAGTGTTCTGCTGGGGGCTTCTCAAATGCGCGACCCAATCCTGATCGGACTGGGGGGAGTGGCTTTCTGGATGGTCAGCCGCTGGCAGGATGCACCACGGCGGATGACCGCCGGATTATTGTTGATCCTGACCGTCACGGCGTTGTTTTCCTATCTGGTGGCGCTTCCTCTGGCTGGCGTGCTCTTTCTCTGGTGGTGGATAGAATATTCGCCGCAGGTCAAACAACCCAAAATACGCCGGCTGGTGTGGATTGGGGTCGCTGTAGCGGGTGCGGTCATCTTGCTGGGTATGGCAGCCTGGCTGCGTGAGACTGCCTTGTGGGATGCGCGGTTAACCGAAGCGGGCTCCGGGAAGATTCAAGCCCTGTTCAAGTCCTTGCCGGATCCATTGGAGCTGCCTTTTCTGGTGGTTTATGGTTTGCTGCAGCCGGTGTTGCCGGCCGCCTTGTTTGACCCTTCCAAACCGCTGTGGACGGTCATTTCCAGCCTTCGTTCGCTGGGCTGGTATTTGATGCTGCCGCTTTTGGGTTATGTTCCTTTTGGCTTGCGCTGGCAAAGGCCGGGATTGCAGCGTAGTTTGATTTTTTTGACTTTGATGGTTGTGCTTGGCTGGAGTTTACTTTCCAGTTTTCGCGCCGGCGGCGATTTATGGGACAACCCGCGCTACCGCACCTTGTTGCTGCCGTGGCTTGCGCTGCTGGCGAGCTGGGCGTACCTCACCGCCCGCCAGTACCGGGATGTATGGCTTGCCCGCCTTCTGGCCTGTGAAGGGGTCTTTCTCCTCACATTTGGGGTGTGGTATGCCAATCGTAGTTTTCGGCTGGGGTTGGAATTGTCTTTCTTACAGGTTGCCGGGATGACAGGCATCTTGTGCGGTTTGATATTGGCAGCAGGTTACTGGCATGACCGGCGGCAGAGGATAAAGACGGGAAAAGGATGAGTTCGGTTCAACCAGCGCTCAAGATTTGGATGCGAATTTACTTCTGGCTGATTGCCAGCCTGGGGCTGGGGGCAGTGGCCTGGACGGCGTCAATTCCGGCGGATGAAAAAGGGGCTGTACTGTTCGGCTTTTCGATGGCACGTTTGATTTTGCTGGCGGGTATTTTCTTGCTGGCAATGGGCTTTATTTGGGGGGGATGGGCAATTCCTCGTGGCAGCCGAATTGCTGAAAGAATTCGTGGATGGCTGAATGACTCGAAATCTCGTCAGGTGATCCTCACCGCTGCCGGATTACTCATCCTCGTGGGGTGGCTGGCGGGGTTCATGCCGGCTTACTGGTTTCGAGTTTATCAGTATTATTTTGTGCGCCTCCGGCCGATGCTGGTGTGGCTGGGTTGCGCCGGTTTACTGACCTTGTTGATGGTTTGTATGCCGGGAATAAAGGATCGCTGGCAGGCGTGGAAAAACACCCTCAAAGAATACAAAGAATTGCTGCGGGCGGCAGGGATCACATCAGGTATTTTTGCGGCAATCTGGCTGATTGCTGCGATTACCGGCCTGGGTATCATCGCGGAGCCTTATTTTTGGGATGAAGCCAGCGTGCCGCTGCTGGCGGTGCAGATTGTCCTGTGTATCTTTGTAACCGTTGGAATTAACCGCTGGGTGTTTTCCTCGGGCAAACTGGAAAGGCATCCCCTGATCGGGTGGGTTGTATTTCTTTCGGTGTGGTTGTTTGCCTTTCTCCTCTGGTATGTTACTCCATTAAAGCACAGTTATTTTGCACCCGGCCCGCGCCCGCCGAATTACCTTTTCTATCCCTATTCGGATGCCGAATTTTATGACCTCGCCGCCCAGTATATTCTGATTGGGCAGGGGGTTTTAAACGGTATCCCGATGGATAAACCGCTGTACGCCATGTTCCTGGCGTTGATTCATGCGGTTGTGGGGCAGGGATATGAAGAAACCATCCATTTGCAAATTGCTGTGCTGGCGTTGATGCCGGCCATGCTTTACCTGCTGGGCTCGCAAATGGTCAACCGTCCGACGGGGTTGTTGATGGGGCTGCTGGCTGCTTTTCATCAGCGCAATGCGATTGCTGCCACTCCTTTCATCAAGGTTTCCCATTCTAAATTGATGCTGACCGAATACCCCACTGCCTTGCTGCTGGTGATTTTTGCCCTGTTTGCTTTCCGCTGGCTGAAAGGCAGGCAGCGGCTATCCTGGGTGGATGCCGTCCTGGCGGGCGGTTTTTTGGGCCTGGCGATGCTGGTACGTCCCAATGCGTTGATGGTCTTGCCGTTTGTGTTGCTGCTGGCGTGGGCTGCCAACCGCCGGCAGATCCAGAAATGGCTGCTCGGGTCGGCAGTTATTGTTTTCATGGTCAGCGTAACCATTCTGCCGTTCATGCTCGAAATCCCTAAAGGTTTCAACGAACCGTACTTAATCATTAAAATCCGGGCAATTTTGGAGAGCCGTATCTTGACCGATGAACCGCGCGGCTCGATTCCACTGGCTGAACAGCTGGCAGCAGATGAGGGCTTCCCTTGGGGAGAGGCAGGACAACCTCAATCCACTTTGCTGGATGGATTGGAACGCTTTGCCTATGTACCGCGCCACTTTTTCCACAACATGATTATGACGGTTATGTTGCTGCCGAACACCTTTGCCTTACATGATCTGCGCCACACGCTGGAAGCGCCCTATTGGAAGGACGTTCAGCAGTGGCAGGGGGAATTACCCCCCGGGGCAGGCTTGTTTTTACCTTTGAATTTGATGATTCTGGTGGTGGGGGTTGGCACCGCCTGGCAGCGAAGTAAAGCAGCCGGGCTGGTGCCTTTGATGATGCTGCCGGGTTATTTTCTGGCAAATTCACTGGCGCGCAATTCGGGTTGGCGCTATTTAGTACCGATGGATTGGGTGGTGCTGGTTTATTTTGCGATTGGAGTATTGGTTTTATTGCGCTGGCTGCTGGACTGGCTGGGGATTGACCTGTTTCGCAAATGGCTGCCGATTTTAAGCGGTCAGAACGACTCGATTCCGCAGTCCTCACGGCGGCAGAATGGGCCTGTGGCTGCGCTGTTGGCAATCCTCTTTCTGTTGGCAGGGTTATCTCTTCCGCTGAGCAAAACCCTGATCCCCCAACGATATCCGCCAATGAACCCGGCAGAGTTATACGAAAAAATCAACACCGCCGGATTGCGTATAGATAGAAAAGCCCTCAATCAATTTATGAACAGCGGAAATGCTTATCTGAATTATGGTCTTGGATTATATCCCCGCTTTTATCCGACCAACGGCGGCGAACCGCAGCCTAATTTGCCCCTCAAAGGCCGCCCCTATCCCCGTTTCACCTTAACCATTGTTGCCTGGGATACTTTCTACACCGTCCTGCTGCCTATGGAACAGCCAATGTCCTTCTTCCCCCACGGTGAAGATGTGATCGTCATGGGTTGTAAGGATGCTCAGGAGCCGTTCATTGATGCTTATGCAATTGTGGTGTTAAGCGACCCTCCTCAGGTTTTTCAGCGCTACGCGGAAACTGAACTGCGTTGTCCTTTCCCGGCGCTCACGGTTCAACCCTGAGCACGAAGGTTATCGTATCCAGACCCGGTTCTGGACGCCAACGCCCCCAACAACCAACCAAAAATCAGCCAGAAATAAGGGAAAGCAAAGGTATCCACGCTCATTCCTTCCATCAGCAAAGCAATCAGGGTTAGTTGAGCGGTTAACCCTAATGTGGCAATCAGGGGGTGAGCATCTCGAAACAACAAGCGTGCTGTTTTCCACACCAGGTAAAGAAAACTCAGGAACAGTGAAAACCCGATGATTCCCGTTTCGCTCAACAGACGAATCCACAGGCTGAGGGTGTTGGGTAAGGCACTGGTATAGTACATTTTGTGAGATTCAACCACCGTCCAGCCAAAGATGGGCAGATTCTCCGGGAAGAAGTAACCGGCGTTTTCCAATCCTACCCCGAAAAGGGGATAATGATTGAAAATTTGTAAGCCGGTCAGCCAAAAAGCCATGCGTTCACCAAAGAACAGATAATTGGCGGCTTCTAATGGATTGTAGGGGTTGCTGAGTACTCTGAATAAATCTTCCATGCGCGGGTCAAGACGGCTGAGAACAAATGCGCCGCCAAGCAGAAGGGCTGCATAAACCCCCGCAATCCCCAGCCAGATGCTGCCTTTAATCAGCAGAGCGGCGGTCCTCGAAACGGCATTGCTTCGCGCGGCAATGATCTTTTGGTGAAACCAGCCTGCAAAGCGGGCAGTGCTCATCAAAATTAACCAGCCGACTGCCAGGCTGAACGACAGCAGAGCACTTCGTGCCAGGGAAAGAACCAGAATCAACCCTCCAGCTGCCAAAAAGAGGTTTTCGGCAGAGAGTTTCCAGATGCGCCAGTGGAATACGCTGAACCGCCGAAAAGAAGCCGCCAGCCAGTACGGTAGGTAGAACAAAACCAGTTGATGACCCAGCCAGGAAGGTTCAAATGCCATTCCGGTGGTGCGCCGGTTATACAGATTGCCGCTGGTTGAGATAATCCGTTGGATTTCCGCCATCCAGTCGGGGTAACCGCCTGTCAGATACCAGTAAAGGGATTGTAAACCGGCCCAGAGCAAGGCGATTCCCCCGCCAATATTGACCCATTTGAAAAAAAAGGCTAAGCGTTCCCCAGAATCGGTCAAGAGCAATGCTGTAAGGAAGAAAGAGATGCCAATTCCCAGGGTGGTGAAACCGGAAAGCAGATTTCTGAGCCGGTTTGCATCCCGAAACAGCGGAAATTCGATAAAGAATGAAAGCGCTGTACTGAAAACAGCCACGAAAACAAAGGCAAGCAGGGGAAGCACTGGACGGGGTAACTGGTGTTGGCGGTAAAAATAAAGCGGCACGAAAACCAATACCAGCAGGCTGAGCGGTAAAACGGATGCCGGTGCAACCATGCTCCCGCCGGCTGCCTGCGAGAGCAGCGGCAGACTGGTGATTGGCAAAAGGAGAATTAAACTCCCCCATAAGAAAGAATAAAGGAAAGATTCAAGCCGCTGGAGCACCCTAAGCCCTCTTTAACAGGCGGTCCGGCAGCCGCAGATGGATTGCCATCAGCGCCAATACCAAACCCATCAACGCGCCTGCCAGCAGGTATGTACTGCGCTGGAATTGAACCGGCTCAGGCAGCAAAGCGGCCGGTTGGGTGAGTGTAAAACGGATGCCTGGAATGATTCCGCGCGCACTGGCGCGGGCGGAGAGGAGTTGTTCGCCGGTTGCGGCGATTTCAGCCTGAAGGGTTGACAAATTTTGAACGGGACACGGGTTAATTTCAACTCCGCCGGCCGGCTGTTGCTGCAGGCAGACGGTTAAACCATCCAGATAACGTTCCAATAAATCAACTTGCAGGGCATGGAGCGAAGCGCTTTCCAGGGCGCGTAAAGCCAGATCGCTCCAGCGGTCGGTGAGGGCAAGGGCGGCCTGCGGGTTGCGGTGCTGAACACGCAAAATAAAGGATTCGGCCTTGCGCTCGATGAAAAACACCCGCCGGGGATTGCTGTCAGACGAGAGCCACCCCGCCTGTACGGCCTGCTGGCGTAAATCGTCCATAATCGCTGCGGAAGCCATCACCCGGCCTGTGGTGTTGATGAGAATGTCCTGATTCTTATCGCTCAATGTACCGGTGCGGCTCAAATCTATGTTCAGGGCAATTTCAGCGCGGGCTTCATAAAGGGGTGGTTGAATTTGATAAAAGATCCAGCCAAGGATTACCCCCGCAGTCATCAGCAGGACGATCAACCACCAATTGCGCAGCGCAGCGTTCAAGTCATCCAGCGGGTTATAGGATGGAGTCATGGGAATTCGAGCGGTCACAAAGGATGGCTCAATTCTAACCGATTTTTTAGCGAAGGAGAGCCTCATCTGATTTATAATCTCAACGGTTTAATTTCTTAACGTGAGTTCGGGATAAGATCAAAACATGGCTTGCAGTAATCATTACCCCCCTGCACCTCCCCCTAAATCGCCCCTGCGATTTAGGGGGAGGCGGGAGGGGGACGAAAATTCGAAAGTTGATGTAAAAATGATTTATCCCGAATTGACGTTTTTTAGAAAAGGAGGATAAAAGGCACATGGAATACCGAAAATTGGGGCGGACAGGTCTGAAAGTTTCGGCGTTGTGTATGGGCAGTATGCAATTCGGCTGGACTGCCAGCGAGGACGAATCTTATCCGATTCTCACTCGTTCGTTTGAGGCGGGGATTAATTTCATCGATACCGCCGATATTTATTCACGCTGGGTGGCGGGCAACCCCGGTGGTGTTGCGGAAACCATCATCGGCAACTGGATCAAACGGAAGGGCATCCCGCGCCATGAAGTGATTATTGCCACCAAAGTGCGCGGAAAGGTGGGGGATGCTCCCAACGACGAAGGGTTATCCCGTGCGCACATCTTCCATGCTGTCGAGCAATCCCTGCGCCGATTGCAAACCGATTATATTGACCTGTATCAGACTCACTGGTATGACGATCAGACTCCCATTGAAGAGACTTTAATCGCATTGAATGATCTGGTACGGCAGGGCAAGGTGCGCTATATTGGCTGTTCCAATTACCCGGCATGGCGCTTAATGCAGGCGCTCTGGACATCGGATAAACTGGGGCTGGCACGCTTTGATTCGCTGCAACCCCATTACAATCTGGTTCACCGCGCCGAATTTGAACGTGAACTGGCAGAGGTTTGCCGCACCTATGGGCTGGGGGTAATTCCCTACAGCCCGCTGGCAGGTGGATTTCTGAGCGGTAAATATCGGCGTGGGCAGACCGAAACCGGCAGTCAGCGCAATGTCAGCCGTTACTTCACCGACTACGGCTGGAAGGTGCTGGAGGCGGTGGAGGAGGTAGCCCGACAGCGAGGGGCGTCGGTTTCCCAGATTGCACTGGCGTGGATGCTGACCTTGCCGGGCATTACCAGCCCGATCATCGGGCCGCGATCCCTCGAACAATTGGAGGATAATCTCGGCGCGGCGGATTTACGCCTGACCGATGAGGAAATGGAAAAGTTAAACGAAGCCAGCCGCTGGCAGTAAGGTCTATATTGCAGCCGGCTTTCCCAACCGGGCGCGTTCTTCTTCGATGATGGACGCGTCCAATTTCTTAAACAACGGTTCGGGTTTTTGCAGGGGTGTGCCCGGCTGAATCTGACTGGGCTGCCATTGACCGCTGGCTGAATCCGGGTCATAGCGCACCACGGTATGGCTGCCAAGCGCATCCTCTACTTCCTGAAGGTAGCCCTGCCCAAACAGGGGCTGCTGGTACCCCAGAATACGGTGCAGCCGTTCGGCGGTGTGCGGCAGGACGGGAGCAAGCAGGATTTTCAGATTGTCAATGGCGCGAATGGCGGTAAAAATGGCGCGAGCAGCAGCCTGCTTATCCGTTTTGATACTCGTCCACGGGGCAGTCTGATCCAGATAGCGGTTGACTTCGGTAGCCAGTCGCATGGCTTCGCCCAGCGCCGCCCGGAGATGAACCGTTTCGTATTCCTTGCCGACCGTGTCAAACCCTTTTTCAATCATGGCCAAAATTTCCTGATCGGCGGTGGTCAGTTCTTCCGGCTCAGGCACAACCCCTTCCCAGTGTTTGTAAGCAAAGGAAAGAACGCGGTTAGCCAGATTTCCCCATGTGGCTACCAATTCATCGTTGTTGCGCTTGTAAAAATCCTCCCAATCCCAGTCGGTATCTCGGGTTTCGGGCATGTTGACAGTCAGGTAGTAGCGCAGCGGGTCGGGGTCGTAACGGGTGAGAAAATCACGGGCGTAAACCGCCCAGTTGCGGCTGCCGGAAATCTTCTGACCTTCCAGATTCATGAACTGGTTAGCCGGTACATCATAAGGCAGGGTCAGGCGTTGACCACTTTCCCCGGCAAAGATTTCCAGAAACTGCTCGCCGGTGCCCATCAGTTGGGCCGGCCACCAGGCGGCATGGAAGAAGATGTTGTCTTTGCCAATGAAGTAGAACGATTTGGCATCGGGATTGGTCCACCAGTTTTTCCACGCCTGCGGCTCACCGCTGAGTTTTGCCCATTCAATGGCTGCGGAAAGGTAACCGATGACCGCCTCGAACCAGACATACAGGCATTTGCCTTCCCAGCCGGGGATGGGAACGGGAATGCCCCAATCCAGATCGCGGGTAATGGCGCGCGGTTTGAGGCCTTCGGATTCGATTTGCCCAAGCGATTGCCCGATGACGGTATCCCGCCAGTAGTGCTTCCGTTCGCGCAGGAAGCGGGCAACTTCCGGTTCCAGTTTGGAAAGGTCGAGGAAGAAATGCTCGGTTTCACGCAATTCGGGGGTGGAGCCATCCACCTTGGAGCGCGGGTTGATTAATTTTTCGGGTTCTAGAACGCTGCCGCAGCGGTCACATTGATCCGAACGTGCGCCTTCAAAGCCGCAAATGTAACAGGTGCCCTCCACATAGCGATCCGGCAGAAACCGTTTGCTAACCGGCGAATACCACTGCGGGCGCGACTCGGTGTATAGATAACCATTCTTTTGCAATGCAAGAAAAATGCTTTGCGCCACCTTGAAATGATTTTCGGTGTGGGTGGTGGTGAATAAATCGTAATGAATGCCTAATTTGAGAAACAGGTCGAGAAAACCGTTGTGAAAGCGTTTATACACTTCTTCAATGGGTTTTCCCTCGGCATCGGCGCGCAGGGTGACTGGTGTGCCGTGTGAATCGGTGCCGGAAACCATCAACACCTGATTGCCTTTCAAGCGATGGTAGCGGGCGACAATATCACCGGGCAGATGGGAACCGGTTACATTCCCCACGTGAATTTCGGCGTTGGCATACGGCCAGGCAATGGCAATCAGGATGTGTTCGGTCATGGTACACCTCGTCAGGATGAAAATCAGATTAAGATTTTATCACGAAACGGGGCCATCCGCAGACAGCCCCGTTTGGAATTTCTCTTACCATGTCGGTGGTTCGTGTTACTTTTCGGGCAGGGTTTTCAAAAAGTTGGCAGCCATCTCACGGACTTCCTGCGCGTTGGAGCAGGCAAGTGCCTGCCGGGCGGCTTGTTTAGCCTGTTCGGTGGTTAAGTTACGCACTACTGCTTTGACGCGGGGTATGCCGGCCGCATTGAGGCTTAACTCGCGCACTCCCAGACCGATCAGGATCGGAACGGCCAGTGGATCGCCGGCCAGTTCACCACACACGCCCACCCATTTTCCATGGGTTTCTGCAGCAGCAGTGACCTCACCAATCAGCCGCAGGACGGCAGGGTGCAGGGCGTCATTCAGGTAATTCAATTGTGGGTTGCCGCGTTCAGCCGCCATGGTGTATTGAGTCAGGTCATTGGTGCCAATGCTGAAGAAAGCCACGTGCGGGGCAAGCGCATCTGCCAGCACTGCAGCGGAGGGAATTTCAACCATGATTCCGGTTTCGATTGGCCAGCGGTGAGGCAATCCCTCCTCTTGCAATTCCTGATGCACTTTTTGCAGGAACTGGTTGGCTTGATGCACTTCCTCAATACTGGCGACCATAGGGAACATAATGCGCAGGTAGGTATCCGCTCCGGCGCGCAATATGGCGCGCAGCTGCGTGCGGAACAGGTGGGGCTGTTGCAGCGAGAGGCGCAAGGCGCGCACACCCAGAAAAGGATTGGCTTCCGGCTGCTGGTTGATGTAGGGTAGAGGTTTGTCACCGCCCACATCCAGGGTGCGGACGATGACGGGTTTACCCTGCAGGGTCAGGCCAATCTGGTGAATAGCCTGATACTGTTCTTCTTCTGTGGGGGCTGTCTGGCGGGTGAGGAAGAGAAATTCGGTGCGCAGCAGACCCACCCCATCGGCGCCATTTTGTACGGCCGTTTGGGCATCGGTCAGGTTACCCACATTGGCGGCAACTTCGATGACCAGCCCGTCCCGTGTGACGGCCGCCTGATGGGTGGAGGCCAGCAGGCGCTGTTTTTCTTCCAACCAGCGCGTTCGCCGTGCTTCAAATTCCTGACGGATGCGTTCGTCCGGTTGAATCAGAACTTCGCCCTTGAATCCATCCAGCGCAACCGGAGTTTGCTGAGGGATTTGTTTGATTCGCATCGGCAAGCCGGTAACGGCGGGAATGCCCAGGGAACGCGCCAGAATTGCGCTGTGAGAAGTCGCTCCGCCGCTGAGCAGGGCAATGCCCTGCACGCGTTCCAAATCCAGCGAAGCGGTTTCGGTGGGGGTCAGGTCATCTGCAACCAGGATGACGGGTTCCTGGAAGACAATTTTTTCGTGGGCTTCACCGCTCAATTCGCGCAAGACCTGATTGCCAACGTCCTGAACATCCACTGCCCGCTGTTTGAGGTAATCGTCTGCCAGTGCCTGAAAGCGGGCAATAATGGTGTCCACGCTTTCCTTCCAGGCACGGGCGGCGTTGTAATGCTTTTTCTCAATCAGCATGCGGGCGTTTTCCAGCAATTCCTCATCACTGAGCAGGAGGGCGTGGGCTTCAAAGATGGCGGCTTCATCTTCACCGACACGATTGACCATCTCGCGCTGGCGTTCGAGGATGGCACGGCGCACTTTTTCCAGTGCCCCCTGCAATTTTTGCCACTCCGTAGCGGTATCTTTCGCCTG
Source organism: Bellilinea sp. (assembly GCF_053501535.1). NCBI lineage: Bacteria > Bacillati > Chloroflexota > Anaerolineae > Anaerolineales > Anaerolineaceae > Bellilinea > Bellilinea sp. The sequence goes on from NZ_JBRCOK010000162.1 coordinate 14,144, forward strand.
ATAATCGGGGATCAGGGGAGGTAAGCTTTCGTAATGGAAAATTGGCGCAACTGCCACCCCCTCCGAAACCGGCAACCCGCGCAAAATGTGCTCATCGGAGGGCTGTGGTTCGATCGCCGGAACGGCAGAAGGAGTCGGCTGCGGCGGTGCGGCTGCTTCTCCAAATCGTTCTTCCACCAGTTTGGCCAGGGCTTGAAGGGCTTCGGCAGCCTGATCCCCCTGCGCCTGAATTTGAATCTGGTGGCCGTGCAGCGCGCCAAGGGTCGCCAGTGCGTTCAGACTTTTGGCAGAAACTGCCGCGCTGCCGGTCGTCAAATTCGCTACCCGAATATCCGCCTTGAAGCGGGAGGCGGTTTGCACAAAACGGGCAGCCGGCCGGGCATGCAGTCCGTGTGCGTTGGTCAGTTCCAGAACAATGGTGTGAATTTCACCCGCGGTTGGAGCAGGAACACCTTCTTCAACCGCTGCAGGGGCAGGGGCCGGTTCACTAAAATGTAATTGCTCGGCTTTGGGCTTAAGAGCCTGGCAGGCTTCGCGACAGATGGTTTGCGGGTCATTGCCCAGACTTGCCTGAACCCCAGCGGCAATAGCTCCTTCTACCAGCGGGGCAGGGCAGAAGTGTACCCGGCTGCGCACATCTTCGGGCAGCAGTTCCAGGGCCATTTCCGCGCTCAAAATGGCGCTGCCCAAATCCATCAAAACCACAATGCCTTCCGGGCTGTCCACTTCCTGAATGACCTGCGCAATCTGGGTGGCGTCAGTGCCAAATTCATCGTGGTTTTCCCCGGCACCGGCTGCCACGCCAATTTTGACCTCCTCACCGGCCATCTGGCGAACCAGATTAACCAGCGATTGGGCAAGCAACTTGCTGTGTGAAACCAATACCAGGCTAACCATAAAGTTTGAGTTTCAATCCCTTTACAACCCAAAATTGATTACAGCGAAAAGCAGCCATATTCCATAACCGGTTGCAAACAAGCCCAGAGCAATGAAGAGATAATCGAGGACTTTCATCAGGGCGGGACTGGGGCGAAGGTCAAGAACGATGCTGCGCGATCCGATCAAGGAATGCGCTATCACGAAAACAAGGAAGAAACCTTCCATAATCGGGACGATTGGGTAATTGCGGTAATAGGCCACTACCTCGGCATGGCTGAGCAGACCATTGGGTGCCAGCAGGTGATTGACCAGGAAATGGATGATTAACACCGCGAAGATTAAAACTCCGCTGACAATCTTAATCAACCACAACAGGTAACTTTCGCCGGGCTTGGGTTGGGAGAGCGTGTTTTGCATGAGATCACCTCCGTCCTAGTGAGTAGTGAGCATTCGCACGCCGAAGACGACCGTACCAATCAGGGTGATTCCAACCACCCCGTACAGCAACTGACGCTGAGCTGGTACGGCAATCCCAAAACTGTTGAGGGCAATGCGAAGTCCGTTAAAGCCATGATACAGGCCGGCGATGATCACCAGCATTTCTCCAAACATGATGGCAGGCTGCTTTGCGGTTTCAATGAAGGCGTCGAAGGCTTCGGGGCCTTGCGCCAGTTTGCCCAGCATGTAAAGATGCAGGTACAGGTAAACCGTCAACCCGATCGCAGAGAGGCGGTTGATGATAAAGCCCCAACCGCCAACGTTCCTGCCGCGCGGGTCAAACCAGTCCAATATTCCGCGGGTATTGGGTTTTTTAGATGTTTCCATTTCTCACATTCTCCTGTAAGGGATTAGGCTTTTACAAACCAGCGTTTGAGGCGTTCTCCAACGACCTGTCGGCGTAAGTCCATAATGCGCCAGCCGGGGTCAACGTTGGAAGGACAAACCGCGGTGCATTCATACGCGCTGTGGCAGCGCCACAGTCCGTCGGCGCAGTCCACCACATCCAGCAGGTCGGGGTTGTGTTTCAAACCCTGCAATTGAGCGGCAGCCAGAACTGCCGGGCCGAGGTAGTTTTCAGCCGTACCGGCAACCGGGCAGGCGCTGATGCATAAACCACATTCAATGCAGTCTGCCAGGCGCAGATATTCGTTACCGTTGTTACGCGGCACATCCCGGGGTGGACGGATATCTTCGCCTTCCAATGGGGCAGCCGAAAGCGGGTGTACGGCTTTGGCGTGAACGCGATCCATGGCAGCGTACATGCGGGTCATATCTACGACCAGATCGCCAATAATGGGGAAGTTGCGCATTGGCTCAATTTTGAGAGTACCGCCGTTGGTGGTTACATCGCGAATTTTGGTGATGCAGGTCAGTTTTTCCACATCGTTGACCCGCATGCCGCACGCCCCACAGGTGGAATGGTGGCAGGCATGGGCAAAGATGAGCGAGCGGTCGTGAAATGCCCAGATGCGCTCCACGCCGTCAATCACATATTCTTCCGGGTCCACTTCCAGAACATAACTGTCGTATCGGGCAGGCTGGTCGCCCTTTTTACGAAAGATGACAAATTTAACGGTCCATTTTTCTTCAGACATTGCTCACTCCGTACAGGTAGAGTTCGTTCAACAGATTGCTGGAATCAGTTAACGTAGAACTTGCGGTAAGAGAGAAGGGGGGTTTCGGCGGTTGTGCAGGGGATAGTGAGGTTGAATTTCTTGCAAATCAGATCCACGGTCTTTTCTGCCATCAAACGCAGGGTGGTAGCCTTGCCGCCGGTGATGGTTACCAACCCTTCGACATTATCGGTTTCTTTGTGGTCGTAGGCTTTGAAGGTGCGTGAGATGCTGCGCCCGGGGGCGGAAGCACCGATCAAGGGGCGGGTGGCCATGTAGGCGCCGCGTTCTTTGGTCTGGCGCAGAGCCGGAATCAGGTTGGAACCGCGTTCAATCATTAGTTGAACATGGTCTTCGTATACGGGAACGTAATCGGGGTCTTCAATGGTGAAGGAGGTGGTGCCGACGACCATCATGCGCCGCTGAGGGAGGACGATATCGCCATCGCCGGGTTTATTGAGCAGGTTAATCGCGCGCTGGGTCAGACGCTTATCATAGGCTACCATTACACCGGGGGTGGGGGTGATCGGCACGGAAATACCGGCCATGGAAGTGATATGACCCACCCAGGCGCCCGTCGCGTTGACCACAATATCGCCTTGAATGTCAAAGCGCTTGTCAGCGGCGCGGTCCCAGGCCTTGACACCAACGATATTGCCCTGTCCATCGGTCAGAAGGTCAACCACATCGGTGTAGAGGTGGAATACGGTTCCGTTTGCCTTTGCCGAAGCGGCAAAAGCCAGTGCCAATCGGAGCGGATCAAATGTGCCGTCCGGCACGGTGAAGGCGGTCTGCAATTTGGGATTCAGGTTGGGTTCCAAACGCAGGGCTTCTTTGGGGCTGAGTTCGGTAATTGGAATCCCGCAAGCGGCGCAGCCTTCCATGAATTTTTCACGGTAAGCCATATCTTCATCCGTGATTCCGATGAACAATCCGCCATTGGGTTCAATGGCGTCTGGCACAATCAGGCGGAGGATTTGATTTTCCTGAATACACTCGATGGCTGATTCCTGATCATTGACGGCGTAACGTGCGCCGGAGTGAAGCAGCCCATGCGTGCGTCCTGATGTGCCGTTGACGATTGGACCCCGCTCCACGACAGTAACAGCAAAACCGCGTAGAGCAAGATCGTGGGCAATGGCGACACCGGTGAAACCGGCACCAATCACAATGGCATGGAGTTTACTCATAATTCTTTCTCCTGTTTCGACTTTTGCCACAATCGTGGCGTTTTTCACAAAGTTAAGCGTGCAGTTTATCGCGGCTGAGCGCGTAAATTTTCGAGGGAATTATTTCCTTCTGCGAAGCAGGCGGTTGATGAGCAGGAAAAATAAGAAGATCAGCCAGATGCTTCCACCGAATACCACACCCCACAGGATGCGTTCAATCAGCGGCAGTTCCGGGTTGCTGGTGATGATCGTCCAGATTGCCAGCAAAATGCTGACGACCCCCACCACGATTAAGCCGGTTTTGAAGGGAATCCAGGGTTGGGCGATCAGGTCTTGGGGCTGGTTTTTGGGGGAAGAAGGTTTGTTTTTGGACATGGTTTTTCCGTGAGAGACCTTCAAAGCAGGGATTTTATCACAGGTAGAGAAGCTTGGGAGAAAAATCACCCTTTATAAATTACAAAGGGCGGTACAGGTCTTGTGGACTGTACCAGACCGCTGACCCACCGCCCCTGTGCAAAGGAAGAGAGGAGGGGGCAGGTATTTGCCTGCCCCCGGATATGGATTTATTAAACTTCGACCCAGCCGAAGGTGCGTTCGACGGCCTTCTTCCAGCCGGCATACAGTTTTTCGCGTTCTTCGGCGGCCATCTTGGGATGCCATTCGGCGTCCTTGCCCCAGTTGGCGCGCAGTTCGTCAAAGTTGCTCCAGAAGCCAACCGCCAGACCGGCTGCATAAGCTGCACCCAGCGAGGTGGTTTCGGCAACCTTCGGGCGGATGACCGGCACGCCGAGGATATCGGCCTGGAATTGCATGAGTAATTCGTTGTACACCATACCGCCATCCACCTTGAGGGCAGTCAGCGGCACGCCGGAGTCCTTGTTCATTGCATCCAGCACTTCGCGAGTCTGGAAAGCGGTGGCTTCCAGCGCGGCGCGGGCGATGTGACCGCGGTTGATGTAGCGGGTCAGACCGACGATGACACCGCGGGCGTCACTGCGCCAGTATGGAGCAAACAGACCGGAGAAGGCCGGCACGAAGTAGATACCGCCGTTGTCTTCCACCGTGCGGGCAAGCCCTTCGATGTCTTTGGAATTCTCGATCATCTTCAGGTTGTCGCGCAGCCATTGCACCAGCGCGCCGGTGATGGCGATGGAGCCTTCCAGGCAGTACACAGCCGGCTGATTGCCGATCTTGTAACCGAGGGTGGTCAACAGACCGCTCTTGCTGGGAACGGGTTTGGTGCCGGTGTTGAGCAGCATGAAGCAGCCCGTGCCGTAGGTGTTCTTGGCTTCGCCGGGGTCGTAGCAGGCCTGACCGAAGAGCGCCGCCTGCTGATCGCCGAGGTCGCCGGCAACCGGGATGCCTTCCAGCAAACCGCGGGCGTGGCCGTACACTTCCGAGGAGGGGCGCACGGCGGGTAGCATGGCGCGCGGGATGCCCATCAGCTGGAGGATTTCGTCGTCCCAATCCAGCGTTTCCAGATTCATCAGCATAGTGCGGGAGGCGTTGGACACATCGGTCACATGCACACCACCCTGCGGGCCGCCGGTCAGGTTCCAGATGACCCAGGTATCAATGTTGCCGAATAGCACTTCGCCTTTTTCGGCTTTTTCGCGCACACCAGCCACATTGTCAAGGATCCACTTAATCTTGGGACCGGAGAAGTAGGTAGCCAGAGGCAGACCGGTCTTCGGGCGGAGGCGGTCCTGACCGCCATCGGCAGCCAGTTCGTTGCAGATTTTATCGGTGCGGGTATCCTGCCAGACGATGGCGTTGTAAACCGGTTTACCAGTGGCTTTTTCCCAAACCACGGTGGTCTCGCGCTGATTGGTGACACCCACAGCGGCAATCTCTTTGGGATCAACACCGCTCTTGCGCAAAGCGCCTTCGATCACTTCCTGAGTGCGGGTCCAAATTTCCAGCGGGTCGTGTTCGACCCAGCCGGGCTTGGGGTAGATCTGCTCGTGTTCTTTCTGATCAACGCCGACTACCTGCCCGCTATGATCGAAAATCATGAAGCGGGTGCTGGTCGTACCCTGATCTACTGCAGCAGCATATTTTGCCATCTTAAGCCTCCTTTGAAAAATTTGAGTATGGGTTTGGTTGAACGAACAAACTTAATTGTTTTTCCATTGTTCTGCGGCGGTGCGCAACAATAGATAAGAGGATGTGGCACCGGGATCCTGATGACCTGCGCTGCGCTCACCGAGGTAACTGGCACGCCCTTTGCGGGCAACCAGCGGGATGGTGGCTTTCATACCTTCTTCGGCGGCGCGGGCTGAGCGTTCCAGGGCTTCGCTGAGGGTGGTGCCGTTCTCAGCAGCCTGCTTGAGGGCGTTCAAAGCCGGCACCAGGGCATCAATCATGGTCTTGTCGCCTAATTCGGCTTTTCCGCGCATTTTGACGCCGTTGATGCCGGCTTCGATGGCATCAATCCAGTCCTGGAGCGTCAATTCCATCTTACCCGTGGTCTTCATCCCAGCCTGGAGAAATATGGTGGAGTAAAGCGGCCCGCCTGCTCCCCCAACCGTGGAAAGGAGGGTCATCCCAACGGTCTTGAAAATGGTGCCGATGTCCTTATCGCGCATTTCCGGCATCTTTTTCATGACAGCCTGAAAGCCGCGGTCCATATTGGCGCCGTGGTCGGCGTCGCCAATTGCGGCATCCAGCTGGGTTAGATAGTCGCGGTTCTCCGCCAGTATTTCAGCGTAGCGTGTAATCCATTCAAGTATGTCATCCCGTGTAATTACCATAGAGTTCTCCATAAGGCTAGCCAGGCCGAGCCAACGGGTAAACCTGGCTTTTCAGGATTTTTATACACCCCAACGCAGGCCGGGGGTCTTGACCGGGGCATCCCACAATTTGATCAGGTCTTCGTCCATCTTCAGCAGGGTGATGGAGGTGCCCGCCATTTCGAGGCTGGTGATGTAAGGCCCAATCAGGTTGCGGACAACTTTCAAACCGTGTTTGGTGGCGATTTCATACGCCTTGCGATAGATAACGTACAGCTCAATCAAGGGGGTGCCGCCCATGCTGTTGACGAACAGCAGTACCTCATCGCCGGCTTTGTAGGGCAGATCGGAGATGATGGGCTCCATCAGCATTTCGACGATTTCATCAGCGGGTTTGATCTTCATGCGGGTGCGGCCCGGCTCACCATGAATACCGATGCCGATTTCAATTTCATCTTCCGGCAGGTCGAAGGTGGGTTTACCAACGTGCGGAACCGTGCAGGAGGTAAGTGCCATGCCCATGCTGCGGCCCCAGCCGTTGACTTTGCGGCAAATGTCGGCCACTTCCTTCAGGGAGCGGCGCTGTTCAGCGGCTGCCCCACAGATTTTCTCTGCCAGGACGGTGGTACCAACGCCGCGCCGGCCGGCGGTGTAGAGGCTGTCCTGTACGGCTACATCGTCATCAATCACCACCGATTCGATGTCAATACCCTCGGCGCGCGCCAGATCGGCGGCCATTTCAAAGTTCATGATGTCGCCGGTGTAATTTTTGACGATATGCAGTACACCTGCCCCGCCGTTGACCGCTTTGGTGGCTTCCAACATCTGATCGGGGGTGGGGGAAGTGAAAACCGCACCCGGGCAGGCTGCATCCAACATACCCAACCCGACGAAACCACCGTGCATGGGTTCGTGGCCGGATCCACCGCCGGAGACGATGCCCACTTTACCTTGAATGGGAGCATCTGCACGGACGATGAAATTCGGGTCAAAATGGACTTTGACGAGGTCCGGATGAGCAACGGCAATCCCCTCCAGCTCTTCCTTCACCACGTCTTCTGGTTTGTTGATTAACTTTTTCATGCTGTATTTCCTTTCTACTCAAAAACTTTTGCGGAGTACCACTAGTCAGCGGGGCGAGAGTGGGCCTGCTTCAACTTACAAAGCAGGCCCGGGTGATGATGAAATTTAGTCTTTCTTGGGGGGCAGTTGAGCGGTAACCAGTGCGTCGTAAATCACTGCACCGAGGATACCACCGATGATTGGCATAATCACCGGGGCTACCAGCCAGTAAATGCCATCGAACAAGCCCTGTGTCCCGACCAAAGCGCCGAAGATGCGCGGGCCGAGATCACGGGCGGGATTGATGGCGTAACCGCTGGGGCCGCCAAGGCTCAAACCGACTGCCAGCACGGTGCCGCCCACCAGGAACGGGCCCATGTTGAATTTGAGGCCGAGGTTGCGCTCATCACCGCTGGCCAAAACCCCAAACAGCAGCACGGCGGTGCCCACAATTTCAGCAATGCTGGCATTGACCAGCGAGTAGGCTCCAACCGAGCCGCCTCCTGTTCCGCCCCAGAAGGCCTGACCGAACACCGATCCCGGACCAGTGCACCAAACGTTGGGCATGCCGGCTGCTACTAAACCCTCGCGGTAGACCAGATAGACACCCAGTGCACCAAGGAACGCGCCAACGAACTGACCCGCGATGTAGGTGGGTACTTTCGACCATGAAAAACCACGTTTGACGGCTAGGGCGATGGTCACAGCGGGGTTGAGGTGCGCACCGGAAACACCGGCCGACACATACACCGCCACGATCACCGCGAAGGCCCAGCCGATGGTGATGGTGTTCCAGTTATAGGCAGGGGAGGCCAGACGCGGGGCGAGCCCCACATTGGCAACCACACCATCACCCAACAAGATCAGCGTGAATGTTCCAATGACTTCGCCAAGGAATTCACTTAAACCTCTTGATTTCATCTTCGATCTCTCCTTTCAAAGGATTTGAAAAATTGGGGAAACGACAGAAAACGAAGGACAGATGATCGTATCTCTTTCCGTGCAACCTCCTTAGTCAGTATTGGATTGTTGAGAAAAGACCGGTAGAAACTTGCAAAAAAATACCGTTGTTTGGAATGCTTCCTAACAAACGGTATCTTCTGCCTGAAGAGAGGGGATAACACATGACCACTGGACTGCGAGATGCCAGCCCATCGTTCGGGAACCACTAATTTGCCAAAAATTGCGGATTATAGAAGAAAAATTAAACATCACCCTTAATTGTACGGCACAAGATGGACAGGTCAACTTTTGTGAAATTTTTGGTTCGAAATGGAACAGTTATCTTAATAAGTGTTTCAATTTGAAACATTTTGAGATTTGGTGTCGCGAATGCGGAATTCCTCGGGAGATAAATTCATTTGTTTGAAATAGCGCCAGATGGTTGTTCTGCCAATTCCAAGCATTTCGGACATGCGGGTTACATTGCCCTGACAGTATTGAGCGGCTTGCAAAATGGCACGTTTTTCCAGTTCCTCCAGTGGCAGTATACGGCCGTCCTCACTGGAGGGTGAAGGTTC
>NZ_JBRCOK010000163.1:0-11342 GCF_053501535.1 Bellilinea sp.
CCATTTTGCTGCTCACCGCGGTTTGTGCTTATCCCGAACCCACGTTAAATTAACTCATCGGCCTGCCAGGCCGACGGCGGCGCGGAAGGCGCGGTAGGCTTCCAGCATGTCGGCAGCACGATAAGCAATCTTTCTGCCGTCCAAGCGCTGGCTGCCGGGCAACAGCGCGGCGTTATCCACCATTTGCGGGTAGTGGAACTCGATTTCAATGTTGACCGGCGTGTCCACGCGCAGGGGAGCGGGGGCGTCCCCGGCAATCAGCCGACGCATGGCGCGTTCAGCCGTTTCGCGGATGACGCGGCGGGCAGTTTCGAGTGGCAGGCATTGCGCGCTCATCCTTCCGCCAGCGGTTTTGACCACCGCGGTTTCGATGCCGGCAACCCATTCGGCGGCTTCGGCGCACACGGCCTGATCGCCGGAAACCATCAGCACCGGTACGCCAAAATGACCGCAAACCGCCGCATTCAGCCCAAACTCACCCACCAGCCGGCCGTTCAGCCAGACATTGAACACCCGCACACTTGACCAGGTGTGATCCAGAATGGCGTTTTGGGTGCCGGCCCGGGCGTGATAGCCGATGAACAGTGCCGCATCCACCCCCTGATCCGCGCCGTCCACCATGCCCCACGGGGTTGGGCTGCCGGCAAATAATTGGGCGCGCGGGTCGAGTTCTTCGATGAGGATGTTGCTGCCGTTCCAGTGACCATCGGCGACGATGAAATCGGTTGCGCCGGCAGCAGCGGCTCCCTGGATGGCTGCGTTGACATCTCCGGTCAGCAGGCGGCGGAAGCGGGCGTATTCAGCGTGGCTGGGGTCGGTCTGGTCGAAATGCACCACGCCGGAAGCCCCTTCCATGTCGGTTGCAATCAGGATTTTCATCAGGTTTTCTCCGTTTTTGTCTTATTTTATTCCTGAAGCACCACCTTGCCCAGATGACGGAACTGGCCGGGCACGAAACCGCGCCGCTCAGCCAGCACAATGCTCAATACCTGAATGGGTAAAATCTCCAGTACCGGACGGGCATGCGGCGAGACAGGAGGGATGACCCATGCCGCCAGGTCAGGCGCAGGTTGAGAGTCAATCCAAACCACCCGCCCGCCGTGGCGCAGAATGTCGTTTGCCAGATTGAGGTTCAGGCTGCGGGTGACTTCATCGCCGCCAAAAACCGCCGCACAGAAAGCAGCATCCACCAGTTCAAATGGTCCGTGGCGGAACTGTGCTGCGCTCATCCCTTCGGCAGGGAATTTAGCAGCCTCTTTCAGCACCAATGCCCCGTTGAAAGCCGCGGCCAGCGAGCTGCCGCGCCCTACCAGCAGCAGCATTTGCAGAGTCTCAGCCAGCTGCCGAAGGGCTTGAAAGTGATCATCCAGCCGCTGTAAGTAACTTTCGGCAGCATCGGCAGCCGCGTAAAAGGAATCCAATTCTGCCTGAATTGGCTCACCCAACAATTGCGCTGCAGCCAGCCCCATCACCGCGAGGGTATTCAGGTAAGTGCGGGTGCTGACAGTAAATTCACTGCCGGCGTTCAGCGGCAGGTAAAAATGGGCTGCCTGTGCCAGCGGGCTGTCGGCTTCGTTGGTCACTGCCAGCAAGGCAGCGGGGGGCTTTTCCCGGCACAACTCCAGCAGGCGCACAATTTCGGCGCTGCGCCCGGATTGCGAAACGACCCATAAAAGGGTACGGGGGGTAATTTGACCGCTGGAAAAATGCGCCAGTTCGGCGGTTTCGATCCACTGCACCGGCAACGGCAGACGGCTCAGGCGCAGTACAGCCGGATATGAGCCGTTCAGCGAAGCGCCCATGCCGGTAATCAAAATTCGGTCAAACTTCGACCGATCCAGATCGGTCACAAGCCGATTCAATTCTTCAGATGGATAACCCCGCAAAGCGGCTCTCAGGGCTTGCGGTTGAGAAAGAATATCTTGCACATAGGGATTGTTGTTCATGTTCGATTATCCTTTAAGTTCAAGCCAGATAGCCCGCGCAGCGCCGAGCACACCGGCTTTGTTGCCCAATGAAGCCGGCACCAGCCGAACGCGGCGGGTGGGTACGACGACATCATGCTGCCGGAGCACTTGCTGAATGTGGGGGAAAAACAAATCGTAGTTTTTCATTACCCCACCGCCCAGCGCAATGCACTCCGGCAGATAAAACAAAATCAGATTGACCAATCCCAGTCCGAGATAGCAGCCCGCCTCGCGGATAATTTTTTGGGCAAATTCATCACCCTGCCGTGCGGCTTCGGTTACATGGGTTGCTTCAATGATCTGTCCACTTTGGTGGAGGCCGGCGAGTGAACTGTTTGGATACTGCTGAATCAGTCTGCGGGCACTTTCGGCGATGGCCGGCCCGGAAGCGAGGCTCTCCAGGCAGCCGTGAGCGCCGCAATAACAGGGCGGGCCGTTCGGATCGAGTATCTGATGGCCGGCTTCGGGATGTTCCCCGTCCATGCCGCGGTAAATTTGCCCGCCAAGGATGAATGCGCTGCCAACACCGGTGCCAACGGTCACCAGTGCAAAACGGGAAGTGCCCTTACCCGAGCCGAGCCAGGCTTCTCCCAGTGCGGCGGCATCCGCATCATTTTCCATGATCAGCGGTGCATCAAAAGCCCGACTTAAAGGGGTGCGGATATCCACATTTTCCCAGCCGGGCAGGGTGTAGGGATTTTGAATGAGTCCCCTTTTCCGGTCAATGGGGCCGGTGCTGCCAAACCCGATTCCGGCAATTTGCCTGATACCGGCCTGTTCCATTACCTGCCGGATCAGATTTTGAATCCGCTGAATGCCCTGTTCTACGCCACGGGCTGCTTCAATTGGCGCCTGCGCCCAGGCTTTAATTTCTCCCTGCTGGCTGACAACCGCGGCGCGGATGTTGCTACCGCCCAAATCAATCCCAACCACAAATTCAGTCTGGCTCATCCTTTAACGGCTCCGGCGGAAAGTCCACTGACGATGAAACGCTGGAAGATCAGCGCCAGAAGTACAGGCGGAAGGGCTGCCAGAATACCGCCGGTCATCATGGCGGTAATATCCACCGCATAACGCCCGGTGAATTCGGCAATGGCAACCGGGACGGTCTTGGCTGCTACCGTGCTGGTAAAAATCAAGGCGAAGAAAAATTCATCCCAAGCCAGTAAAAATGTGAACAAGGCTGTGGAGATGATTCCCGGCGCTGCTACCGGAATCACAACGCGAAAGAGGGTATTCAAGCGGGAACTGCCGTCAATCAAAGCGGCATCTTCCAGTTCTTCTGGCACGGTTTCAAAAAAGGTGGTCAGCATCCAGATGGTAAAAGGCAGGGCAAAACTCAGGTAGGTGAGAATCAGGACAATTGGTTTGTTCAGAATGCTCAGTCGGGCGGCGATGATGTACAGCGGGATGACCAGAGAAATTTCCGGAATCATCCTGACACTCAGCACGCCAAAAAACACTGTATTACGGAAGGGCAGCCGCAAACGCGCCAGCGCGTACGCAGCCAGCGAACCGATCACCAGAGAGATGGCGGTAGTGGTCAATGCCACCAGCAGGGAATTCCCCAACGTGATTTTGAAGGTGCGGGCAACTTCGGAAACGGCCGTGCCCGGCACAAGAATATCCAGATAATTTTTGAGGGTGGGGTGTTCGGGAATCCAACGCGGCGGGGTGGCCAGCAGGTCGGCGCGGGTGGAAATGCTGGCGAGAAAAAGCCAGGCGATGGGGGCATAAATGACCAGCAGTGCCACGAGCGTCAATAAAAAGTAGAGGGCTTTACTGCCAAGCTGACGGGATGTTTTCATCAGCGCAAATCCTCCCGATACAAGAGTCGGATGTACAGCAAAGCCATCACCAGCGTAAAGGCGGAAATGAGAAACGAGAGGGCCGCGCCGCCGCCCAACCGTCCGTATGAAAATGATTCAAGATAGGTGAGGTAAGAGATGGTTACCGTTCCAAAGGCAGGCCCGCCCTGGGTGATGACATAAATAATATCGAACACGCGAAAAGCCTCTACCGTGCGAATGACCAGCGCAACCAGGATAGCCGGTTGTAAAAGCGGAAAACGGATATTCCAGAACCGCTGCCAGACATTGGCACCATCCACCGCGGCGGCTTCTTCCAGTTCGCGCGGGATGGTAGCAAGGGCTGCCTGCAAGATTAATGCAATGAAGGGTACCGAATGCCAGATATCGGCAACAATGACCAGATTCATGGCTGCCACAGGCTCGGAAAGCCAGGCCCTGTAACGGTCAATCATGCCTAATTGAAACAGTAAACCATTCAGGGCGCCGTAATCGGCGTTGTAAATCCAGCGCCACATGGCGCCGTTGACGATGGTAGGAATTGCCCACGGAATGATCAGGCTGGTGCGTAAAAATTGCCAGCCGAAAGGACGGGCATGAATCAGTAAGGCTAACCCCATCCCCAAAATTAATTCAACGCCAACCGAGACAATTGTAAAGTAAAGCGTGCGGCGGATGGCTGCCCAAAAAACCGAATTGGTGAGGAAATAAAGATAATTCCGAATGCCTATAAAGCCCTGGGGGGTTGGATTGGAGATGGGGGTTTCGGTAAAACTTAATACAAAGGTATAAATAATCGGAAACAGGGTAATTCCAAAAATAACCAGTAAACCGGGGAATAGCAGCCAAAACCCGTCCCGCAAGCGTTGTTGGGTAAGGGTCATTGGTTTTGGCTTTACTGCTGGAATACTCATCAATAAAAACCTTCGGCAAAAAAAGGGGGCGGGGAAAGGGGGATTTGTTTCCCCGCCCCATCAGCGAGTAGATCAATTATTTTGAAGCCAGTTCGTTCCACTTGGCGGCAGCATCATTCAATGCCTGAGCCGGGCTCTTTTGTTTGGTCAGGGCTTCCTGCAATGCCAGCTGGAGGGCTTTGGAAAATTCGGGGTAGAAGGGCACTTTCGGGCGCACATGGGAATACACGATTTGGGCGCTGAAAGCCGGCACAGTCACCGGATTGGATTCGTTCAGCGATTTCAATTCTTCCAGTGCCTGCCCCTCATAATTACCACTCCAGACAGGTAGAAGATGGGCGGAGTATTCTTTCTGAATCGGTTCGCTGGTCAGGAATTTGACATACTCCCACGCCGCTTCGCGGTTGGGCGACTTGTCAATCACCGAAAATCCCATCGAGCCGTTGATGGTGGCGCTGGGTACACCGCTGCCCTTGAATGCCGGTACCAATCCAAGGCCAACTTTACCAACCACCTGCGATTCATCAGGATTGAGGGCGGCTAAATCGTACATATACAGCCAGTTGAGGGCAAAGGCTGCTTTACCCTGCGAAAAGACATTGCGTACATCTTCCTCTACATAGGAAATGGATGCCGGGTTGGACAGGCCTTCGTCAACGGTCTTGACCATCCACTCAACGACCTGGACACCCTTTTCGTTGTTGAAAGTGGGATTGCCGTTGCTGTCCACAAAGCTGCCGCCGTTGCCATAGAGCAGGGCGACAAAGTCACAAATCGCCGCTTCAGCCTGCGCCCATGACCAGACAATCGGATACTCCACCAACCCCATTTCCTTGATCTTGCGGCTGGCTTCGATCAGATCTTCCCAGGTTTGCGGTACATCCACGCCGGCTTTTTCCAGTATTTCGGTGTTGTAGTAGAAGTACTTCTGGTCGAGCAGCCACGGCATACCGTAGATACGTCCGTTCACCGAGGTAATGTCCCAGGCGGTGGAGAATACTTCTTGTTTGGTGTTCTGGTCAATCTTGTCCGTAACATCCCACAGGTAACCGTTCTTGACGAACTCGGCATACCAGATATCGTCAACCAGAACGACATCATAGGACGGCGGATTGGTCGCCATGGCGGTGACAATTTTGTCGTGAAGGGCATCATACGAAACGTACTCGATTTCGACCTTCACATCTGGAGAAGATTCGTTGAACTTGGCAACAATGGCGTTCATCTCCTCCGGGGTGGGGCCGGCCTGCTGCATGGCAAGCACCTTAACGACTTTTGGCCCGCCCGCCTGTTGTGGAGCCGCACATCCGGCTGCGCTCATCACCACAACCGCCAGCAAAACAACCACAAAGAAAAGACGACTTACTGCACGCATACTTCCTCCTTATTGGTATTGAAAAGTGAAATTAATGGGTCTTTTACCCGATGTATTGCCGTCCGGTATAAAAGGTGAAGTTTTTGCCACTGTAGACGGAGCGCACAAATTCGATGACGGTCATGGTTTCGGTGTAGGTGTGACGCAGGGCAATCAGCACCGGTTCACCCGGACGGATGGCGAGACGGGCCGCCAGGGTTTCATCGGCGGCGGCGGCTTCCAGCTCGGCATCTGCCCAGGTGGGATTGAGATTGAACTCGCTGCGCAGGACATCGAACAGCGAGCGTTTTTCAAAGTCAAACTGCTCCAACCCGGGGCATAGACTGGCAGGGAGGTAGGCATCCTCGTATGCCACCGGCTCGTCGTTGACCAGCCGGATGCGTTCCAGCCGATAGACGGCAATTCCGGCCGGCAGGTTCAGTTCAGCTCGCAGGCTGGCTTTGGGCTGAATGCGGCGGATTTGCAGCAGGCGGGAAGAGGGCGTCATGCCGCGCGCGCGGATATCCTCGCTGAATGACCGAAAGCCGGATAATTCGCGGATGCGCGTCTGAGCCACAAAGGTGCCTTTGCCCTGCAGCGAATAGACATACCCCTGTTGGATCAGGTTGTTGATTGCCCGGCGGGCGGTGATGCGGCTGACGTTGAACCGACGGGAAAGTTCGCTTTCGGAGGGCAGTTTATCTCCCGGCTTCAATTCGTCATGCCGAATCTGGCGCAGGATTTCCTGTTCCAGTTGCTGGTAGAGGGGTCTGGTCGTCTGTCGGATGGTAGTGGTCATAGAATGTGGCAGGGATCTGTTTAAGTGCCTGCTATACTTAGCATACTTATTATAACAAGTTTCTCGAGAGGTGCAAGTATTCAGTCCGTTCAATTCCAAAACAACTTTGACAAAAACATTGCCGAAGGTTGAATCAGGGGTATACTGAGATTTACCGTTGAGGGAAATTCAACATGCCGCAATTGTTTTACGGACACATTCTATCGGAAGGGGTACGCATCCAGTACTACCGCACCGGCGGACAAAAGCCGCCAATCATCTTGCTGCACGGGCTGAGCGATAATGCCCTGTGCTGGAACCGCCTGCCGCTGGTTTTGGAAGTGGAATTCGATGTGATTATGCTGGATGCGCGCGGTCATGGTTCTTCCGGGCTGGATGCGCGCGGGGCTTCGCCGCTTGTGCAGGCTCAGGATGTCTGTGTGCTGATTGAATCCTTGCAGCTTCATCGGCCAATCCTGATCGGTCATTCAATGGGGGCGGAAACGGCAGCCCTGACCGCTGCCCGGCTGCCCAAAATGGTGCGCGGTGTGGTGCTGGAAGACCCTCCCTGGCAGGAAAGCAGCGGGGCAGATGAGGCGCGGCGCGAAAAGAAGCTGGCTGACTGGCGCGCCTGGCTGAACGATCTCAAACAAAAATCACTGGATGAGATCATTGCAGAAGGTAAAGGTGATAACCCGCTGTGGGATGAGAGCGAATTTTTCCAGTGGGCAAAAGCCAAACAACAGGTAAAACTGGAAGCGCTGGACTGGATTGTTCAACCCCAGCCCGACTGGCGCGAAATTGTCCGTCAGATTGCCTGTCCGGGTTTGATCCTCACCGGTGAGCCGGCCCTGGGGGCCGTGCTTACCCCGCCGGTCATTCAGCAGGTCCAAAAGTTATGGCCTAAAAGCAAAACGGTGCGCATTGCCACTGCTGGTCATAATGTGCACCGTGAAGCCTACATGAACTATTTACGCGAGGTAGCCGCTTTCATTAAGCGGCTGGGCAAATAACGGTTTCAGGGCATGGGGTTTGAGGCTGCCCAGTCACTGCCGACCACCACAGCGATGTCGTAAGGGGCGTTGGGGTCATAGCGGTTGTACACGCGCGGATTCTGAATGTCCATCAAGGTAGTCAGATACCGCAGCGTGTAGGGCTTGCCGTTATAGACAAAGAAAGTGGTTACATTGTAGAACTGATCGGCATTCGATTCGTCCACCACATTGAAACCCTGATCACGCAGCCATGTTGCAGTCTGGCCAGCCAGGCCGTCGGTTCCGCTGCCGTTCTGCACCGAAACCCGGGCTGCCTCAGCCTGCATCAGGGATGCCGGGTCCTCGGCCAGCGCAACCGGCCCAACCGGTCCGCCGCTGGTGAAAATTTCGTCACGGATCAGGCGAATCCGATCCGGGATGGGGATGAGAATATCCAGCCCATCCGGCGAGGTGCCGAACTCAACTGCATCGGTGCCGATGACGGCGCGCTTGATATTCTGTTCGGGGATCTGCTGCGCCAGCCACGCCAGCCGAATCACTTGTTCCAGGCTCATGTTGGTACGCACGCCGCTGGCCAGTTCGTTGTACAGTACCGGCGCGCGGGTGATCAGGGTGGGCAGCATGTCGAAACTGAGAATGCGGTCGCGGATGGCCAGTACCACCTGCTGCTGACGGCGGGCACGGTCAAAATCACCGCCCTCAGTGTAGCGTTGGCGGGCATAGGCCAGCGCAATATCCCCCGGCAGGGTCACGACGCCCGGCTCAAGGGTGATCTTGCGGTTCGTGCCCATCACCACCACGGTAATGGGTTCTTCCACACGGATTTTAACCCCTTTGATTTCGTCAATGAAGCGCACAAAGGCATTAAAGTCAATCTGGGCGTAGTATTGAATATCCACACCTAAAAACTGCTTGACGGTTTCCATGGCCAGCGCCGGGCCGCCGCCGGGCAGTTTATCCAGTTCGCCAAAATAGTAGGCCTGATTGATCTTGTGATAATCATAACCGGGGATGTTGACCCACATATCGCGCGGGATGGACAGGATGCCGGCGGTGTTACTGATCGGATCCAGGGTGAAGAGCATCATGGTGTCGGTGCGCGGCACTTCACCGGCTTCCCAATCGCGGTAATCCAACCCCATCAGCAAGACATTGACTCGATTTTTACCGTCCCACGGCTGGGGCTGCGGCCCGCCAGCCGGCTGTAAGATCGTATTGGGCGGTAAGGTGGGGACGGCCGGATTGTTGGATGAACTGCCTACCGCAATCCCTTCCAGCGGCGTTGCCGTCCACGATTTGAAAAGATCCCGGGCGACGTTGAAGGTGACCACGGCGGTAATGACCGCCAGGACGATAAAAGCAATCAGCACGATCAGCGTCACCCGATCCAGCGGTGTCCGCTTATAAGCCATTCTTTGTTGTCGTTGAGCCATCTTAATCTTTCGATAACGCACAGAAGTTCGGATCATGCCCCCACAGGGTGCAAGATCCATTCCATCTTTTGAGAGTTATTCCATCGGCGGCGGGGGAACGGGCAGCGCTTCAACGGCTGTGTTGACCCACTTGTCGCCTTCTTCGATGAGCATAACCGGAATGTCTTCCACAATCGGGTATTTTCGCCCGCAGTCGCGGCAGATCAGCCAGCTTTCTTTATAGTAATCCAGCAGCCCCTCTTTTTCGCGCACGCAGGCGGGGCAACGCAGAATTTCCAGTAATTCAGGATTGACCATCATACCTCCCAACGGAGCAGGATTTACCTTATCTATTATATACCACCCCTTCCATCCTCTTTCCCGATTCACCACACAAAGAATTCAGGAAGAGGGGGGAATACGAAGGCTGCAAGGGATACGCCTTCGCGGTATTTGCATGATTTTACCATGAAGCCCGGTATATCCTGAAAATAGCACCCATCCTGGATTGAATTTCCGGGTTGGCAGGCCGGTCAGCCTTAACCCAAAGCCGCAAAGATGCAAAGGATTTTTTGAACATCAAAGCGTCTTTGCGATTTATGGATCAATTTGTACTTCTTTGATAATCGCCCCCGGACGAACAGGGTTACTGGCGTTTTTCGAGGTAGACAAACACTCCCGGCCTCGGCTGCAAGGTTGCAATGGGAGTGGGCTTGACTTTTATCCCATCCACCAGTTCGACCCGGAAATGCTGCAAGATGATGGTCATCAGCAGCTGGGCTTCCATTTGGGCAAAATGATTGCCGATGCACTGACGCGGCCCGCCGCCAAAGGGGTAATAGGCATAGCGCGGGCGCTGAGCAGACTGCGCTTCGCTGAAACGCTCTGGGTCAAAGGCTTCGGGATTTTCCCAGTAATCCGGGTGGTGATGGGTAACATACGGACTGAGGAAGATCATCGTACCAGCCGGGATGGGGTAGCCCTGAATCACATCCTCTTCGATAGCATGACGGGCAAACATCCAGGCCGGGGGGTAGAGGCGCAGGGCTTCGCTGAACACCATTGCGCCGTAGGACATTGCCGGCAGGTCTTCCACGGAGGGAGGACGATTGCCCACGACTTGCTGAATTTCATCCAGCAGGCGAAATTCGACCAGCGGATGCCGGGCGAGCAGGTAAAATGTCCAGGCCAGTGCGTTGGCAGTGGTTTCATGCCCGGCGAGGAAGATGGTCATCAACTCGTCGCGAATCTGGCGATCGGGCATGCCCTCACCGGTTTCCGGGTCACGTGCCAGCAGCAAGCGCGAGAGCAAATCGCCGTTGTCCACTCCGCTCTGGTGGCGTTTTTCGATCAGGCGGTAAATGAATTCATCCAGAAAGCGCAGCGCCTGCTCGTGGCGGCGGTTGGCAGGGGTGGGCAGTTTTTCAAAAATGGGATGCGGCGAGAATAACACCTGATTCAGGTGTTCAAGGGTCTGGTCAAAGGCTTTACCAAGCGCATCGGCTTGATCGCCTACATCATCGCTGAACATGGTGCGCACAATGATGGTCTGAGTCAGGCGCATCATTTCCTCACCAAAATTGACCGGCTGACGCTGGCGTGCCAACGCTTCCCAATGAGGCAAACGATCCAAAGTCGCGCTGACCATCACTTTGGCGTATTCACTCAGGTTCTGCCGGCTGAAGGAGGGCTGGATTAAGCGGCGCTGGCTGCGCCAGAATTCACCCTCACTGGTGACCAGACCTTCGCCCATCAGTGGTTTGGCCTGATCGTAGCCTTTGCGGTAGTTGCGGTTGTTATCCTGCAGCACATGTTTGACCCCCTCTGGATGGCTGACCAGATAAGTGGAACGGCTGGCTAGGTCAAGTCGAACGACCGGCCCGTAACGAAGGGCGGCATCCAGGAGAAAGTTGAGCGGATCGCGCGCAAAACGCGGTAGAACACCCAACACCGGCATACCGGCGGCTGCCGGGATGGTGGAAAATACAGGGGCAGGAGCAGATACTTGGGACATGATAAACCTTCTTTAAATTTATTATCAACCTCGGTTTCGGATACATTATTTCAATTATCTTGAGCATTTTAAGCCCCCACCTGCACCTCCCCCAAAATCG
>NZ_JBRCOK010000164.1:0-9441 GCF_053501535.1 Bellilinea sp.
AATGATTTATCCCGAATTGACGTTAATTTACCCTCAAGCCGAATTACCGTTTACAAAAGTTTCGGGCTGATATTCTTCCTGAATAAGCGCGGTAAACGTTTCTACGACCTGCGGATCAAACTGAATGCCCGCCTGCTCTTGCAGGTATGCCAGCGCTTTCTCAATACTCCACGCCTGACGATATGGGCGGTCGTGGGTCAGGGCATCCCACACATCCACAATTGCAAAAATACGCGCATAGAGGGGTATCTGCTCCCCTTTCAATCCGCGCGGATAGCCGCTGCCGTCCCAGCGTTCGTGATGGCAGTAAATCACATCCATGGCGCCTCTCAGGAAGGGGATTTTGGAAAGCAGGTCGTAAGCATACTGTGGGTGCTGGCGCATGACTGTCCATTCTTCTTCATTGAGCGGGCCGGGTTTGTTGAGGATGGCATCCGGGACAGCCATTTTGCCGATGTCGTGCAGCAGAACACCGTATTGCAAATCTTGCAGCTGTTTTTCATTCAACCCCATACGCCGGCCGAGTTTTTCGCTCAATTCCAGCATGCGGTCAGAATGCCCCTGAGTTTCTTTGTCGCGCAGTTCCAGCGTTGCCGACCAGCCTTCGATGGTGGCGCGGTAAGCCTGTTGCAATTCTTGGTAGGCGCGTTGAATGTCCTGAATCATCTGGTTGTGATCCAGGGCTATGGCGGTTTGAGAGGCAAGCGTCTGGAAAAATTCCTGCCACTCGGGCGAAGGTGTGCGCGGCTTGTGAGCAAATACTTCCAGCAGGCCGTAGCGTTGACCCTCAATCGTCATTGGCGCGGCGGCATAAAACTGATAAGGGACAAAACCGCTGAAGCGGCTGGTCAGCCAGTGGGACAGTTCTCCGGTCACCAAACGGTTGATGACCAGCGGTGTGCCGCTGGCAAGCGACTCCTCGGCTTCTTTCACACCAATCTGGGCAGAAATGGGCATGATTTGCGCCAGATTGAAACCGCGGCTGGCGTAAGGCAGCAGGTAGCCTGGCACACTTTCGGTGAGGATGTTGACCGCATCCACTTCCAGGGCGTTTTTGATGACGTTGAGGATGATGCCCATCTTTTCTTCGGAGGAGCGTGGGCTGGTGATGGCGGTGTCAATCTCCCGCAAGGTTTTCAAACGCGCCAGCAGCAAATCTGTTTCGTGTAAATGCTGGCGGATTTTTTCTTCATTCCGGCGCACCTCGGTAATATCCTGCCCGATGCGTGCCATGCCGGCTACTGAGCCATCCGGGTTGCGGATGAAGGTGTTGTTCCACGCAATCAGCCGTTTTTCGCCTGCCCGGGTGAGGATGCAGGACTCATCATGGTGATGGATGTTTTCTTCCTGAATGTGCCGCAAAAAGCGTTCGCGGCGTTTGTGTCGTTCTTCTGGCAGCGCAAAGCGCTCGAACCAATCGCTTTGCAGCACTTCGTGCCAGTTCCAGCCGGTCAGGTTGATGAAGTACTCGTTGCAAAAGACGATCCTTCCCTCGCGGTTGAGGATGACGGCGAGCATCTGCATGTTCTGAAGCATCTCGCGGTACTGACGTTCGGAGGCAGCCAGGGCAAAATGATACCGCCCCATGTCCGCCACCATCTGACTGAGAGCGAGACTCATTTGGGTCAGTTCATCCTTGCCCTGTATGGGAATGCTGATCGAGAAGTCGTGGGAATCGCGAAAACGATTGATGGCGCGGATAATGGCAAACAAGCGCTTGGTCAGAGTGCGGTTGAAGAATGCCCACGAAAGGCTGCCCATCACCACCGCCAGAATGGCAAGGAAGAGCAGAAAATTGCGAAAATTTTTCAACCCCACCTGATAAATGATGGGAATTTTACTCACCCGCAGCATCAAATAGGGTTCGCCCCGCAGGGTGGTCAGCAGGCTGAATCCGGTGATGTGTTGGGGCTGGAACGCCTGGGTTGAGTGAAATACCGCCACATCTGTGTCGGAATTTCGCAGTTGGCTGAATGCCGCGCGGAAATCAGCCGGCAGTTGGGGATTGGTGATGGTTTCTACTTCGATGGAAAGATGGGTGGCTTCTTCCCATTCGGCTAACCGCAGGTTGTTCAGGTAGCGCCCGATGACAATCAAGCCGGCCGGTTGACCGACCGCATCATTGCGCAGGATGGCGCGTGCGGCTATCATCAACGGCCCAAACTGAGTCTGAATCAGCCCTTTGGATTGAAATTGCGGTTCGGGAGGTATATGCCCGAGAAAATTCTTGAAAATCTGCCGGTCAATGTCCTCCGGCAGGGGGATGGGATGAAACGTGAACGGGTTGATCGAAAATTCTGCAACCCGGTGCAGGTTCGCGTCATAAAATGCCATCACATCTACCCCCAGCCCCTGAAAGGTTGTGGGGGTCAGGTTATCCTGAGTATAAGCGGGGTTTCGTCCCTTGATGAAGTGGTAGGTTTCATCCCTGTAGCCCCAGTCGGCGGCAATGTTGCTTAAGAAATCAGCATCCCGCTGCAAAAGGGCTTCGACACGCTGGATGTCCTGATGTAACAGGTTTTCTTCCAGCGTGCGATAATGACGGAGGAACAGCGTGTTGGAAATCAAAACAAGACTGAGGATGGAAATTCCTCCCGCCAGCAGGGAAAAGAGTAAAATGCGGTTGCGAAGTGTCACAGTGTCCCCTCACAGCATCCGTTCAAATGAGTCTGGCATGCGGAAAAGGCGAGCGGGAAATTGCATCCGGCAACTTGAGTCGGATTATTCCGGAAGTTTTCTCGCTGGCTTGCCGGCTGAGCGAACCAACCTGCCACGACCAATTGGCCTCATTTACCGATTATCGCTCATCTTGATGAATTCTGAATGGCAAAAAAATTACAATGAACTTACAAATTTCGTACGACGGTAAAAAAGCCTTGACTTGCCGGCAAAGTGGGATTGGCGCTCAGGTCAGGAACGAAATGGCGGCTTATTTCGTCTTTCCTTTGTCGAATACTTGCAGCTGCTGACCTGAAAAGGAGGACGAGATGAGCCTTTGGAGAAAGAGTCTGATCGTTTTGCTGGCAGGGCTATTGACCCTGACGGCCTGTTCCCCCGCCTTAACACCGCTGCCTACCGAGCCGACGGTTAATCCCACTCCCAAGGAGAGCGGTATGGATGAGGATGAGGTGTTGATTTCTTCCCGCCCGCGGAATACAGCCCCACCAAGCGGGGAAATTGCCCTGCGTGAACTGGTGAATGGCAACAACGCCTTTGCGCTGGATTTATACCAGCGACTGGCGCAGGAGCCGGGCAACCTGTTTTATTCCCCCTACAGCATCTCGCTGGCACTGGCAATGACCTACGCCGGAGCGCGCGGTGATACCGAGCGGCAAATAGCGCAAACGCTGCATTTTAACCTGCCGCAGGAACAGCTCCATCCGGCCTTCAATATGCTGGACCTGAACCTGCGCCCGCTGGAGCAGAAACCTGCCAGCGGGGAGGAACAACCGTTTCAGTTGAACATTGCCAATTCGTTGTGGGGGCAGGCGGGTTTCGATTTTCTGCCTGAGTTTCTGGACTTGCTGGCGGAAAACTACGGCGCGGGAATGTACCGGGTGGACTACAACGATCCGGAATCTGCCCGCCAGCGGATTAACCGTTGGGTGGAGGAACAAACGCGGGAGAAAATCAAAGATTTGATTGCTGAGGGAGTGCTGAACCCGCTTACCCGGCTGGTGCTGGTCAACGCCATTTACTTCAAAGGCGCGTGGGTTTACCCGTTTGATGAAGGCGCAACCCGCGAGGCGGCTTTCACCCTGCTGGATGGCAGTCAGGTGACGGTACCCATGATGTCGCTGGCAAAGAATCTGCTCTACCTGCGGGGGCCAAACTACCAGGTGGTGCGTTTGCCCTACCAGGACAGCGCGATGGGCATGCTGGTCATCATACCGGATGAAGGTCAGTTTGAGGAAGTGGAGAAAGCCATCAGCCCTCAGCTGTTGGAGGAGATTCGCACATCCTACTCCTTAACGGCTTTGCGCTTATCCATGCCCCGCTTCAAGGTGGAAAGCAGTTTCAACCTGAGCCAGACACTGGCGGAAATGGGCATGCCGGCTGCTTTTGAAGCCGAGCTGGCGGATTTTTCCGGCATGACCGGGCGAAAAGATTTGTTCATTGCGGATGTGGTGCATAAAGCCTACGTGGATGTCAACGAAAAGGGAACCGAAGCCGCGGCGGCAACTGCAGTGGTGATGGAGTTAAGTGCCATGCCCATGGAAGAGGTTGAGTTGACCATTGACCGCCCCTTCCTGTTCCTGATTGAAGATCAGCAGAGCGGTACGATTTTGTTCGCCGGGCGGATCGTAGACCCGCGCTAGGTACAGGCAAAACTCATTCGGGCTGGCGGAACTCCCGCCAGCCTATTTCCGCTTCAAAGGCGCGCCTTTCCTCGCCGTTCAGACTGCCGCAAATCACATGCACCAGCGGGCTGCCGGAGCGTTCGCCAACCGAGAGGGTGACGCTGCTGCCGGGCAGCACCTCGTGATTGTAGTTGATTTGCAGGTAGGCCGGCTGGTAACGGCGGTAATGTTCGGGGGGAAAGCAGTCGCAAATCCATTCGACGTAGCGGGCGTTGTTGACGTGATTCATCAGGTCGAGGTCGCTGTAGGCAGCCTGACGGGTCAGAACGGGGGACATTTCGGCGGGCAGGGCAATTTTTTCCAGATTTTCGTTCAAGGTGCTCAGGCCTTCGTTGAGCGGCAGGTTGCCGGGCAGGCTATTGGGCAGCAACATGCGCCGCTTGTACGGGTCAATCAATAGCCAGGCTGAAGTTGCCACCGCCAGCCGTTTGCCGGCCGGAGTGGTGAACAAAAAGTCGCGGGTGAAGAAGATTTTTTGCTGAATGCCGCGCGGAAAGGTCTGCAGAACAATTCGATTGGGGATGGTGGGAAAGTGCTCGAACTGAATTTTGATGCGTGAAAGCACCCAGATCATATGCTTTGCCATCATGTCGGGGTAATCGTATCCCAGATTGCGGGCGTGGTTGGCGGCTGCTTCTTCCATGGCTTGAAAGAAGGCAGCCGGTTTCCAGCGGTTATTCAGATCGGTTTCAAAGACACGGACGTGAAATTGTTCGCACCAGATGGGTTGAGGAAGTGTGGATGGGTTTGACATCTCAGACCTGCTTAAAAAGGTATCCATGAATGATTGGGATATTGTACTTCAGAAATCGGGCTTAACCCGTAACCGCTTTGGCTTTTTGGCGTCATACTTTTAAGAGTGATGGATGAAGAAAACCACCTGCTGGAAGGCGCGCGCCGCTTTGATCTGGAATGTCTGGCGGCGATTTATGACCGTTATAGCGACCGGTTGTATTCCTACGCGGTGCGGCTGTTGGGGGATGCCGATCTGGCGGAGGAATGTGTTGCGGAAACCTTTTCGCGCTTCCTGCAGGCATTGCGTAACGGCGGCGGTCCACGCGATCATCTGCAAGCCTATCTGTACCGGGTGGCGCATAACTGGATCACAGACCTGTTCCGCCGCCAACCCCGGCTGGTGGAACTGGAAGAAAACCTCGGCAGTCACGGGGATGATGCTGCGGATGATGCCTTTAACACCGAACAGGAAAAACAACGTCTGCGGATGGCGCTGCGAGCCCTTACCCCCGATCAGCGGCAGGTGATTGTGCTGCGTTATTTTGAAGGCTGGGAAAATGAACAGGTGGCGGCGGCGCTGGAAAAACCGGTTGGGGCGGTCAAAGCCTTACAGCACCGCGCGGTGGCTTCGCTGCGGCGTTGGTTAAACCCGGATGGGAAGGAGAAGGAAAACCGATGAAAGACGAAAGATGGGATGATGAATTAAAGGCTCGCCTGCAGCCGCTTCAAAATACACCACCGCGTGACCCGCAGCGGGCGGCTCAAACCCGGGCTGCTTACCTGCAAACAGCTCAACAACTGGCAGAGACCGTATCTCAATCACCAAAACGGCGTCCTATAACAAAAGGGATGTGGATGCCCTTGATCTTTTGGAAACGAAAGGAGCGGTCTCTGATGGTTAATCCAATTCTTGCTTTGGTACTGGTACTTTCACTGGTGTTTGGCGGGGGAGGGGCAACCGTGGCTGCAGCTCAATCCAGCCTGCCCGATCAGCCTCTCTACGGACTGAAACTGTGGAGCGAGGATGCCCGCCTGAGTTTCACCAACCAGCCCGAAAGCGGCTGGCAGGTGGCTCTGCAGTTTGCGGAACGGCGGATTACTGAAATTCGGGCAATGATTGAGGCCGGGAAGCAGCCAGATGAAGCCCTGCAAACCCGCTATGAGGCGCAACTGGAACAGGCCTTTCGGTTTGCACAAAACCTGCCGGATGAGCAAGCTTTGCAGGCTTTGGAACAAATCCGTCAACGGCTGCGCCTGCAGGAAGAACAACTGAGCCAGTTGCCTGCCAATCAGGCGGTGCTGGTGCAAACGCGCAGCATGATTCAACAGCGGTTGCAATGGGTGGAGAACGGTTTACAAGAGCCACACCAATTCCGCCAGCGGCTGCAGCAAGGGCTGCCCCAACAGGATGTTCCACCAGCGCAGCCGGGCAGCGGCAATCCGTGGACGGATGACACCCCCACACCGGGCAGCGGCTACGGCAGCGGGCAGGGCGGCAATCCGTGGACGGATGAAACCCCTACGCCCGGCAGCGGTTACGGTTCTCCGGGTGGACCGGGTGAGCAGGGCGGCGGCAAAAAACCCTAATTGTGAATACAGTTATATTCACCCTCTTGTGCGGGCGGCGAGTTCTTTCAGCGCCGCCCGCGCGGCGTGATAGCCAGCCATGCCGTGTACTCCGCCGCCGGGCGGGGTAGAAGCGCTGCACAGAAAGACACCCCGAAGAGGGGTGCGGTACGGGTTGAGGCTGAAAACCGGGCGGGTGAACAGTTGGGTCAGCGTTTGGGCGCCGCTGTTAATATCGCCCCCCACATAATTGGGGTTATAGGCTTGCATTTGTAAGGCTGAGAAGGTATGCCGCGCGAGGATGCGCTGGCGGAAACCGGGCGCAAACCGTTCAATCTGGTCTTCGATGGCGGTCAGGTAATCCTGTGGGCTGGCATGAGGGACGTGGCAATATGCCCAGGCGATATGTTTGCCGGTCGGTGCGCGGCGCGGGTCAAACAGGGTGGGTTGAACGAGGATGACGAAAGGGGTGGCGGGATTTTTGCCCTGCCAAACGGCGCCTTCTGCCTGACAGATTTCTTCCAGTGTGCCGCCGAGGTGAACGGTCAACGCACGGCGGACGTTTTCGGCTTTCCATGGGATGGGCGCGTCCAGCGCCCAGTCCACTTTGAACACGCCCGGCCCGTAGCGGTAACGGCTCAATGACCGGCGGTAATGATCCGGCAGGCGTCCTCCGCTTATGCGCAATACTTCGCGCGGGGTCAGGTCGAGCAGGGTGAGACGGGCGGGGGGCAGCTCGTCCAGCGCGTTCACCTGCCAGCCGGTGCGGATTTCTCCTCCCATGTGGCGCAGGTGTTCACTCAGCGCATGGGCAAGTTGGGCTGAGCCGCCTTCGGCCAGGGGGAAGCCGCTGGTATGGGCAAGCATGTGGAGCACCAAACCGAAGGCGGCCGTTCCGGCAAAATGCAGCGGTAAAATGGCATGGGCGGCCATTCCGCCGAACAGGGCGCGTGCCGGCGGCGTACGGAAAGCCAGCTTTGCCAGGCGCTCGGCCGGCAGCAATGCCAGCGGGGCAAAGCGAAGCGCCGCCCCCCAGTGGCGCGGCGGCAGCGGCAGCGGGCCTAAAAAATCGGTCAGGATCTGGCGGGCGGAGCGCGCCAGCGGGAAAATCAATCGGTGGTAGGCAGCTGCATCACTGCCCAGCTCGGC
This sequence comes from Bellilinea sp., assembly GCF_053501535.1. Lineage (NCBI taxonomy): Bacteria > Bacillati > Chloroflexota > Anaerolineae > Anaerolineales > Anaerolineaceae > Bellilinea > Bellilinea sp. The sequence continues at coordinate 7,812 of NZ_JBRCOK010000164.1, forward strand.
AGCCGTTTCTTCGATGGAGCGGCTGACCGTTACAGCGCGGCCGTCATCCAGCGGATGGGCAACCGAATAAGGCGCGTAAAGCCAGCGCAGACCGTAGTCGCTGAGCGGCAGTGTGGATAGGAAGGGCGAATTGACCGCCAGGGCGTGAACGGTGGCGCAGGGGTCATGGATAAAACCGGGCAGGGTCAGTTGGGCGCTGCGCAAACCGCCGCCCATTTCAGCGGCGGCTTCAAGCACCAGCACTTTCAGCCCATTTTGCGCCAGATGGACGGCGGCTGCCAGGCCGTTGGGTCCGCTGCCGACGATCACGGCATCCAAGGCTTTGTGCGGTGGGAATCTGGTCATGGCGAGGAGGGGGTCAATCTGGCGGTGCCGGAGCTTCTGTTTGCCAGTGAATCACCTGAATGCCCGCCTGCTCCAGAAACTGGAGAGCGATGGGGTCAATCCGGTAGGGTTCGCGGTAAACCAACCGTGAGATGCGCGCATTGATCAGCATTTTGGTGCAATTCAGACAGGGGAAGTGGGTGACATAACAGACTGCATCGCGGGTTGCCAGCCCAAAAACGGCTGCCTGGATGATGGCGTTGACTTCGGCATGAACGGTGCGTACACAATGTCCGTCCACAATCAGGTGGCCGACATCGTCGCAGTGGTCCAGCCCGGCCGGTGAGCCGTTGTAACCGGTGGCAATGATGTGCTTTTCACGCACCAGCACCGCGCCGACCTGGGCACGGTCGCAGGTGCTGCGCAGGGCAACATCTTCGGCAATTTTCATGAAGTAGGAATCCCATGAAGGCCGCCGCATAGCCTTATTGTAGAAAAGAAGGAGAGGGCTGTCAAACGCCAAAGGGGGTGAAGTTCGGGCAAGTGTGAGGTGAGGGCGGGTTTTGAGCGGGTATAATTCACTTCATGAACACAAACACCAAATCCTACGGTTCTCTTTCTGTTCTACTGACGCTCGGTTTGTTTTTATGGGTACTGTTGATGTACACCTTTCTGCATGAGGGCGGCCATGCGCTGGTGGCGTGGCTTTCGGGCGGGAGTGTGCATGTGTTTGATATCAACTTTTTCAATCTGGGGGCACATGTCCGCACCAGCGCTGAGCTCAACCGCAGCGGGGAGGTCTTGAATAGCCTGGCAGGCATGGGGCTGCCCTTGCTGGTATGGCTTTCGTTTTTGCTGCTTGCGCCGCGGCGGGCAAGTCCGCTGCTGGAAACGCTGAAATTGATTACTTCCGCCGGGGTGCTGGGCTCGTTGATTCCGTGGGTGGTCATCCCGCTGGTTGTTGCCAGCGGTGGCGGGCCGGTCAGTGATGACGCCGCGCGATTCCTGGAGTACAGCGGACTTAATCCGAACTGGGTGGCGGCTTTCTTTGCGGTGCTGATTTTTGGGCTGTACCGGCTGGCGCGGGCGCGCATCAGCAATCTGGCTGCGCTGCGCGAGTTGATCTTGGGCAATCAGGATGGGGGTGCGTTTGGCTGGCAGCAAAACCGCCGAACGTATCTGACCCTGCTGGTCAGCGCCGGGTTGGTGTTGGGTTTGACGGTGCTGATCAATGCCGTTGGCGGCGGGGTCAATCGGACGGTGGCGCCCGTCCCGGCAGGGTATCAGTTTGTGCGGCGGGTGGATC
>NZ_JBRCOK010000165.1:0-6157 GCF_053501535.1 Bellilinea sp.
GGGTGGGGGTGATTTTCGCCAGCACCGGTGAGTGCCGCTTTGCTCGGCGTGAGATTTCTTGTTTATGTCGCTGCGCACAGAATGACGTGCTTGTTTAATGTCCTTTTGAACGAGCGCAGCAAGGGTGGCAATCTCCTGAGGGGCTTTCTCCCGCGCCTGTGAGGGAGGGAAATCAACACCAGTGCAGGCAACTCACCACCAAGGTAAAGCAGCCTTCAGATCTAAATCTTACTGCCAGTTTGCTCAAAAAATGGTCTTAATCGCGCCGGTGAATGCGGATGTAGAGAAAAATACCCAGAAAGCCGATCACCAGCCCGCTGATGGAAGCCGCATATGAAAGGAAACTCAACCAAAAGGAGGTTTCCCAGATGCGTAAAATCATCAGGAATGGGGCAGCGGCGCCGAAGAAAAGCAGCCCGGCGCCGATAGCCATCATACCTTTGGGTCCCATTCGTAACATCTTTTTTATCTAACCTCAGTTCGGGGTAAATCCCTTCCCCATCCGCTTGAGCAATTTCAGCCCCCACCTGCACCTCCCCTAAAATCGCCCCAGCGATTTTGGGGGAGGCGGGAGGGGGTAGCTACGTTACCAGTCAGGTTTTGCACTTCGGTCAAGTTCACATTATTTGTACAGCCAGCAGGCGGCGGTATGATCCGGCCCAACTTCAAATTCCGGCGGCACATTCACATCGCACTCACCGCGGATGATGTGCGGGCAGCGCGGATGAAAGCGGCAGCCGGCCGGCGGTTTGACCAGACTGGGCGGCTCGCCCGGCGGCACTTCCTTGAAGGTTTCGGCGTTGCGCGCGTCCGGGTCGGAGGTGGCTGCCAGCAGCGCATGGGTATAGGGATGCTTGGCATCCTGCAACAGGTTATCCACCGGCGATTTTTCCACAATCTGCCCGGCGTACATCACAAAAATCCGCTCGGAGAAGTAGCGCACCGTCGAAAGGTCGTGGGTAATGTAGATCACGCCCAGATTGTGCGATTCCTGCAAACCGCGCAGCAGTTTGAGGATTTCCACCCGCACCGAAGCATCCAGCATGGAAACCGGCTCATCGGCAACCAGCAGTTTGGGTTCCAGAATCATCGCGCGGGCAATCACCACCCGCTGCTGCTGGCCGCCGCTGATCATATGCGGGAATTTTGGTAAAAACTCATCCACCGGCGTCATTTTGACCTCGGTAAGCGCCTTGTGGATGCGCTCCAGCCGTTCTTTTTTATCCTTGATGCCGGCCACAATCATTGGCTCTTCCAGAATGCGCTGAACATTCATAAAGGGGGGCAGTGCGCCGTAAGGGTCCTGCTGCACGTATCCCACCTGCCGGCGGTACCAGCGCAGCGTATTGGCATCCATCTGGCTGATGCGGTACTTGCCCTGAAAGACCACATCGCCCTGGGTGGGGCGGTTGAGTCCCAGAATGGTTTTCATCAGGCTGGATTTGCCGCAGCCCGACTCACCCACCACGGCGACAGCCTCGCCCTGCTGCAGGTCAAAACTGACATCATCCACCGCTTTGACATAACCGGCGTGACCAAAACCAAAGCGGCGCAGCTCGAACCACACCCGCAGGTTTTGAATGGAAAGCAGCGGGGCATTTTCAACCGCTTCGTTGCCGGACAAGGCGTTTTGTTGTACTACTGCATCCTGAACGGTCATCCTTAACTCCTTGCCTCTTTTTCGTACAGCCAGCATTTGACCTGCCGCCCGTCCGGGTGTTGAAACATGGGCGGATCTTGATCGCACTTTTCAAAACGCAGCGGGCAGCGCGCCGCAAAACGGCAACCGGTGGGCGGATTGATCAGACTGGGCGGCTGACCGGTGATAAACTCCGGCTCCACCGTGCTGCGCAGTTTGGGCACGGATGCCATCAACTTCTGCGAGTAGGGATGCAGCGGCGCAGTGAAGAAGCGGTAAGCATCGCTCAACTCCACCATTTGCCCGGCATACATCACGCCCACCCGGTCAGCCAGTTCGCTGGAGGTGGCAATATCATGGGTGATGAGAATGAAGCTGGTGGCAATTTCCTTTTTGATGCGCTTGAGCAGGTTCATGATGTTGGCCTGGGTCAGCACATCCAGCGCCGAAGTTGGCTCATCCAGAATGACCAGATCCGGCGCAGTCACCAGCGCCATGGCAATCGCCGCGCGCTGGCGCATCCCGCCGCTCAATTCAAACGGGTAGCGGGTGAGGAAATCCACCGGCACACCCACGCGCTGGAACATATTGGCGGCCTGTACCAGTGCTTCTTCTTTGCGTACACCGTGATGCACCATCATCGGCTCGGCAACCTGATCGCCCACGCGCAGCACCGGGTTGAGGGCGTTCATGGCTGCCTGCGGCACCATGGAAATTTTCAACCAGCGAATCTGCTGGCGGTATTCCTCGTCCGACATGGACATCAATTCGCTGCCGTTGAGGTACACCTTTCCCGCATAGGTATGTACATTGCGCGGCAAGAGGCGCAGCAAAGCCTTTGCCATGGAACTCTTGCCGCAGCCCGACTCGCCGATGATGACCATCGCTTCGTTGGGGTTGAGGGTAAAGTTGACCCCATCCACCGCCTGTACCACACCCCGGGTGGCGCGGAAGTAGAGTTTCAAATCTTCAACACGCAGTAATGTTTTTTCTGGCATGATCTCCTACACCCCCCGCAGTCTGGGATTGAAGATACGGTCGAGGGCAAACCCCAACATGGAAAACGCCAAACCGGTAATCATCAGTAAAACAGCCGGTTCCAGCACCCAGTAATAGTAACCGTTGAAGAGCGCCCCCTGCGCCTGAGCATCGTTGATCACCTTGCCCCAGGTGGGCAGCACCGGATCGCCCAATCCCAGCACCGCCAGCGAGGCTTCCAAAAACACGTAGCTGGGAATGCCGATTACAAAGCCGGGGATGAGCACCGGGATGAGGCGCGGAATCAGGTAATTGAAGATGATGCGCACATTACCCGCCCCGTAAGAACGGGCCGCCTCGATGTAAGGCGCTTCCTTGATCTGCATGAAGATGGCACGGAAGGTTTTGATCGAGGAGGAGAAGATGCTCAACGCCACTACTGCGCCCAAAATGATCCAAATCGAGCGCGAATAAAGCGTACCGATCATAATCAAAATGGGCAGCACCGGCAGCACCAGGTTGACTTCGGTAACGCGCTGGATGATTTCATCCACCGCGCCGCCAAACCACGCCCCGGTAGCGGCGATGATCATGCTCAACACGCTGGTGCCGAGGGCGGCCAGAATACCAAACGCCAGCGCAATCGGCGCACCCCACAGCATGGCTACCATCAGGTCACGGCGGATGTGGTCGGTGCCGGCCAGGCCGTGTACCTTGCCGTAGATCACCAGTTTGGCATCCACTTCCGCATTGGGTTCAAACAACAGCGCCGAAATTTGCAGTTCGTACTGCCCTTTCAGCACCGTCGGCGGCAGAATATCCGGCTGGGCAAACAGCCCCTGCGTAATCGTCATGTCCTTAATCCGCCGCTTGAGGCGCTCGTCCAGTTCAAAACGGTACTGGTCGGACCTGCGCACCGACATCTGGCTCATGCGCAGTTCGCGGCCGTCCGGAGTGATCCACTTCATGGAAATGTGGGGTTGTTTTACATCGTAGGTCGAGGTAAAGAAAATGATCAATTCCTGCGGAAAGTCATCATACTGGTAGTCAAAAACATAGTGCATGATCACTTCCTGATTGCTGCCAACCGTCTGAATTTCTTTCTTCACACGTTCATCATCCGTGGTCAGGATCAGGGTTTCGGGTTTCTTGACTGCCGAAAACCAGTTCGTCCAAACCGGGGCAGCATTGCGCGGATAGTCGCCCCACACCGACTCGCCCCCCCGCCACAGGCGAATGGCTTCATTATACGGAATGGTTGCCACGGCATAAATCGCAAAGGCAACCAGCAATACGATGATCACCAAACCGACCACCGCAGAGGGATATTGAGCAATGTCGCGGAAAGCATTTTTCAACGTATTCATGCTTTGGGACCCTCGCCTCCAACTTTGACGCGCGGATCAACCAGCGCGTAGATGAAATCCAGTAAAAAGACGGTGATAGCCAGCAGGTAAGCGTAAATCACCGTTTCACCGACGATCACCGGCGTATCGAACAAACCAATCGCCCGGTAGAACAGGCGGCCAAGTCCGGGCCAGTTGAAGACCGTTTCCAGAATGATTGCCCCAAACCACAAACCAATAATCAGCAGGGCAAAGTTGGTGATGATATTGGGCATGGTCGGACGCAAAATGTAGCGGCGTTCGATCATCTGCGAAGAAAGCCCTTTGGCTTTGGCCATTTCCACGTAATCTTCGCTGGAAAAGATGAGGAAAAAGGTACGCCAACCGTAAATGGTGACAAAAATCGAGCTCATGAAAATCGCCAGAGTAGGCAGAATCATGTGCTTGAGCAGGCTGAGCGCGTACCCAATGGTCGTATCCGGCACCGGGGCATCCACCATACCGCCGTAAGGCAGGATGTTGAGCACCGCGGCAAAGATGAGAATCAGGAAGATGCCGTAAAACCAGCCAGGGGCTGCCGAAGTAGGCGCCAGAGCGATGACCAGCCGGTCGAAAAAGCTGCCGTAATGACGGGAAAGTCCCAACGCAATGAATAAGGCGGAAAAGAAGAGCAGCAAATTCGCCGTGCCGAACAAGACCAGGGTAGGTGGCAGGCGTTCCAGAATGATGAGGCGCACGGTTTTAGAACCACTGTCGCTGGTCAGGTACTGGGCACGCCCCAGATTGAGGGACATGGCGTCTGCCAGGTAGCTGAAACTGCGCAAGATAAACGGACGGTCCATCCCCAAACGCTTTTCTTCAAGGCGCACCATATCATTGATCAGCTTGTTACGCTCTTCAGCAGGCAGACGGCGCATTTCCTGATTCATGCTGACGCCCAGTGCGATCCGCTCACGGATTTCGCCGCGGCGAATGTTATCTACTTCTCCCCCCATATTGGCAATGATAATCGTCAGATAGACACCGATAACAATGGTAATCCCCAGGGTGAGGATTTTTACGAGCGTGTACTTGGCTAATCGAGATAAGGTACTGGCTGCAGCTTTCTTTTCAAGCGAGGATGGGGAGGCCGTCACAGGGGACTGAGTCGCTTCCGTCATATGAATTTTTCATCCTTCATCCGGTAGGAGAGGGGCGAGGTTTTGTCCTCGCCCCTCCACTTGGTTAATTGGGTAACCCTTACGGGGCAGTCACAAACTGGAAGGAGCCGAACGACGGCACGGCAACCCGTTTGGAAACCACCACCACCTCAAGGCGGGTGGCGCCTTCCGTCAGTTTGCCGGTGTCGGCGCCGCTCAATTTGACCTGGAACAGGCCATCTTCCACGGCTTCTGCCTGACCGACCAGCACAAGCTCACCCTTGGCATCGAAGACCAGATATTTGACATTGTCAATATCGGCCAGCGGGTAAGGCTGCCCCTCGAAGTCCACAAAGACATCGAAGGAGGCTTCGCTGCCAATGGTCACGCGGTCGTCACCATCCACCTCAACTTCGGCGATGGGCGGCGCGGAGAAGCGCAGCCATTTATCGGCCGGTTCGGAGTAGTCGTTGTAGCGGCGCAGCACGACGGTACCTTCCACCGGGAAGGCGCGTTCCAGATAGAACACATTCGTGCCTACCCAGAAGTGACCGCGCACGCGGAACCACTCCGCCAGATTGGCGTAGCGGTCTTCCGCCTCGTTGGCGCTGACGAACTCACCCAGCGTCGGGGCGTAGGGGATGAAGTCTTCTGTGGTCGCCTCATCCAGTTTGGCTTCAAGGATGTCAATGGTCGGACCGGAGATGTAGGACAGCCATTCGATCTCGTTGGCGTCCGCTTTGGCAGAGGAGAAGGCCGCTTCACCGGCGCCGTCGGCTTTCAAACCGATCGCCAGTGCGTGCCAGGCCGCCTGACCCTGAGCGTAGAACGGCCACCACGAGTCAACGTTCAACTCGGCATCCAGATTCCACAGGTCGGAGTAGGTCTCGATGACCAGCGGATCGGTCGAAACGATCTTGACGCCCTTGAAAGACGAGAGGAAGGACTCCAGAGCCGGCACAACCGATTCGTCATAGTACGGGCTGGCTTCCTTGCCGCGGTCGAAGGTCAGGATGATGCCCAACACTACGTCACCCGCGGAGAAGGGGCTGCCG
>NZ_JBRCOK010000166.1:0-5497 GCF_053501535.1 Bellilinea sp.
TAAATTAGGTGAACTTGAACAAAATAGTCAGATAAAACAGCATATCATCAATCTCGAAATCACTCTAAACGATAACCAAAACCATTTGCAGTGTAGAGTCAATCGTCAACGCAAAAGGATGACCATCCTTACCAATGAAGATAATGAAGATCAGAAAATGATCACTATCAAAGGTGAAACTCTGTCTCTTGAGGGATCAGACTCGGAATTTAATTCGCAAATCAACCTGGTTTCCAAAACACACGAAGAAGCTGTCTATTATGTACAGCCTTGGCATATTCGGTGCACAATCCGCGTTCAAAGCGAGAAGATTTGTGTGTATATAGAGAGTGATGAAGAGAAATCGGATCATTTCGAAATGTGTATCTCTTAGGCAAACTAATTTTCCCCGAATATCCTCACTCCCCCTGCCCGGCCGGGCGGTTGAGGCGGTAGGCCAGCAAAACCGCCAGCGGCGGCAGCAAAAAGAGCAGCCCGCCCAGCAAGTTGGTGGTCAGGTTCAACCCCAGCGGGTCGGCCAGCAACAGAATCAGCCCCTCGCTCACGTAGGCCGCCAGCAGCGCTTTCCACCACATGCCGCGCCCGGCCGTGCGGCGCAGCGCCAGCCAGCCGCCCAGTCCAACCCCCAGCGGGTAAAGCAGGATGACCGCTAAAATGCCGTAAATCAGATCCTCCCAGCCGGAAGAGCGGATGACGTTGAGATCCAATAACAGGCGGAGGAACAGCACACCGCCGATCACGGCAAGGATGCCGCCCGTAATGCTGCCCAGCAAACCGAACAAGATTCTTTTGGTCATAGACTCCTTCCTATATCATAACGCCTTCTCGCCGCAGCATCTCCAATGCAAGTTCGGCTTCCTCTAATGTCAGGTTGCGGTGACCGCCGCTATGATCCTGTTCCCAAAGGGACAGCACAAAGCCCTGTCCGCCCAGCTCTCGGACGATTTTTTGTGCTCCGGCGGGGGTGACATAGACCTGGCAGAGTTTATGGTGACGGCGGATTTCCGTCAGCACCTCCGGCCAGTCTTCCGCCGGCGGAGCACCATCGCCAGGAATCCACTGGATGCCTTTCAATTGTTCAATTTCCAGCAGGCTTTTCAAATGGGGCAGCTGCCCTTTGCCATCCAGATGATAAAAGGGGTACTGGATCGCCTGAGAACAGGTGATCAATGTCGGCAGTACGAATGTTTTGAACATGCGCGGCGAGATCATATAGGCAAAATCGCACTGCAGCATGTAACCGTTCGCCGGCATCCATAACGGTGCCCAGCTGGAAAAGCCGCGTTCGGCTGTTTCTAAATTCTGGTTAAGCTGTGAGAATACTTCAAGCCAGACCCCGGCAATTTGATTGCACAGTCGGATCACTTCCTGGGGGGTATCCACAAGATCCAGCAGTAATTTTTCGGTGCTCCGCAGGCTCGCCAGGATGTCCAGTATTCCACCCAAATCGGGGTAACCGATGGTCAGCATCTTCCCCCAGCGCTGCACAGCCGCTTTAAAAATGCCCAGCACACGCTGGTAATATTCATTTTCCGGATCAAAAGATAAAGAAACCGTTTTGAGGTCGGCATCTTTCAGGATGGGATGAAACCATGTAGTGCCGTTTTCGTACCTTGCCTGACTTCCCAGAAACGCGGCCAGAACCCCCGGCCCAAAATTCAACCACCAGCGGGGGTAGGCATCCCCCAGCCAGTGCACCGATTGAATGACCGCTTCGACTTGCAAAAGCACCTGTTCAGGAGCCAGACTTGGGTCAAATTGAAAAAGATTGGGATAGAGATGTTCATACCCGAAACCGCTTTGGGCATCGAAAGCTTCAATGACGACAAGGGGACGATTCAGTTTACCCTGCCACCACAGCAGCCAGTCATTTCTTAACTTGGACCAATGATGATTTGTAAATTGGGAAAGTGTGCTCATGGTTTCGTGCATTTGCCTCAATTCTTATGGATTTGCAAGAAATGGGAGCGCATCAGGCGGTTCTGAAAAGAACTCAGAAACATTCCGCAGAGCAAAAACTCCGGCAGCAGCAGTCGGCAGAAATAGGGCGATATGGGCAAGACGATTAGGGTTCATGGGTTCTTCAAACAGTCATCATGGTTGTCTATATTTCTCAAGAAAATAATCGTCTGTTTGTTTTTACGTTCAATCTGGAAGGTGAAACGGTACTTCTGATCTACCCGAGCTTCCCAGATATTCTCTGTTCCCCGAATTTTTTTGACCTGTAAGGACGCATGTCTAGGATTCTCTGCCAGCAATTGCAGGGCTTTAACCGCCTTTTCCCGAACGGGTTCTGGCAGGGCGCGAAAGGCTTTTTTGAATCGTTCGGTTCGGCTGAACTGCACGGGGCTACTCTTCGGTCAGGTCTTCAATCAAATCGTCAACGGTTGAAAATGTGCGCACCCGCCCCGACCGGATATCTGCTTCGGCTTCCTGTTCGCCCGCCTGCCAGCGCGGTGTCCAGAAATAAACCTGGTTGCGATCCACTGCGGCAACAGGCGTCAAGATTATCTGTCCTTCCTCGCTCACTTCGATGCGCAGCAGGTCGCCTTCGGAAAGTCCCACCTTGCGCCGCACGGAACCGGGAAGAGTAATGCGCCCATTACTTGCAACCTGTATCACCTCATTTACGCCCATGATCACCTCCGATAGGGAGGATACAACCGTTTTTCCATTTTGTCAATATGTTTATTTTCCACTTCTCCAGCCAGAACCGGCTCAATCGGTCAACAAGGACTTTACCGGAATAGCGCGCCATCCACACTGCGCTGCGGCGCGCCCCGTCCTCATCTCACTCCTCCACTGCCATCTCCAGGCGGTGCGCGCCTTCCAGCCCGGCGGGGAGGAAAGCCTCATGCAGCTGTCCGTCCAAGCGGCAGGCAGTCAGGCGGCTGCCCCGCCCTTCTACCCGCAGCGAGAGGCGCGCGCCGCGGTAGGGCAGGTATTCCAGCTCCAGCCAGCCCAGGCCGGGCGGCAGGTAAGGCGCAAAGTGCACCCCATCGGGTTCAAAACGCATTCCCAACACACCCAGCAGAATCATGCGCATATAAGCGGTCGCACTCCAGCTCTGGCGCGCGCAGGATTCCCACTCCCAGCCGCTGGCGCCCTTGCCCGCCTCCTGCAGTCCGCCGTAGATTTCGCCGGTCAGCGGGTGGTAAATTTCGGCGCACTGGGCAAAGCGGTTGAACAGCACGGTCAGGTGAGCCAATTCTCCATCAAACAGATCGCTCCGTCCGCCGTGCAGGCCGGCCTCAGCCCAAAAGGCGTTGATGAACGGCCAGATCGTGCCGCTGTGCCGGCCGAAGCCGCCGCGTTCGGCATAGCGCGCAAAGGTCGGCCAGACGCAGGCCACCCCCCACGGCGTGCGGTACAGGCGGCGCAGGATGGAGGCAGTCTGTTCGGCGTCGGCAATTCCGAACAGGATTGCAAAGGCGTGGCCCAGCCCTTCTTGCGCCTCACAGCGGCCTTCTTCGTCCAGTAAATAGTCGAAAAGACCGCTGCGCGGGTTCCAGAAATGGCGGTGGATGCTCTCCCGCAGGCGCTCGGCGGTGACCTCGTCTTCCGGCAGCGGCGGCAGACCCAGCTCAACCGCCATGCGCGGCAGAAGCCGGTACACCGCGGCGTAAACGCAGTTGGTGGAAAGGGTCATCATTGGGATGCCGTAGCCGCGCGCAGCCTTTTCGGCGGGGTGGTACTGCACCCAGTCGAGGATCGAGCTGGTTGCGCCGGGCGAATAACGGTCAGGGTAAGCCGCCACCCCATCACCGTACACCGCCGGCCCGCGGAACAGGCCGAACTGCGGATCGTACTCCTCATCCTCAAAACGGCGCAGGCTGTTGCGCGCCGCCCGATAACCGAGTTCCAGTGTGTTGCGGTCACCGGTGTAGAGGTAATAAGCCCACAGGCCGACGACCCAGAGGACCGCATCCCAGTACTGCCCGCCGATCGCAACCCCGTCCGCGCTTTCCTCCAGCACCGAGAGCAGCGTATCCCGCGCCACCTGCGGGTGAGTCAGGCCCAGGCCGTTCCACACGTTGATGGCGGCGTCGCGCGTCCAGGGCGTGTCGTAGTCCAGCCCGGCCAGCAGCACCGGCCGGTCTTCGTCGCCCGGCGGGTACGGCTGGATGTTGCCCAGCAGGTCGCCGGCGGCAATGCGGTAGGCGCGTTCGACGGCCGCATTGCCGCAGCGCAAAGTTGGAAAGGCCGCAATCTCAAATTCCATTCTCACCCCCCTCCCCTTCCGCCGTAAAAGCCGACGGCAGTTCCACCCAGCGCCGCCCGATGGAGCGCGGGTCATCGCCCGGGGCAAGCGGCTGGAACAAAAGGGTGAAGCGTTCGGCAGCCGGATGAAGCAAATAGCCCTCCCCCACCCCCGGCCCGCAGGAGGCGCTGCCCAAACCCAGTTGTCTGACATCCAGATTCAGGTAAACCTGCGGGCGGCGCGCCAGCTCGACGCTGTGCAGGGCGCGGTAGAGGTCATCGGCGGTGAAGTGACTGACCGAAACTTCCAGCAGGCGGTCGGCGCTGGCCAGCAGCCCCCAGCCGGCTGCATCCCGCAGGGCTGCCCAGCGCACATCGGTTTTGTTGCCGTTTGCCTGCGGCATGATGTAGGGCACAAACTGCTCATCCACGCTGCCGCAGTACAGCCCAACCGGCGCGCCGCGCTTGCGGTCGGCATAACTCTCATGCGGGCCGCGCCCCAGCCAGCAGAACTGTTCAAAACCGGGCGGCAGGGTCAGTTGAACCCCGAGGCGCGGCAAAACCGGCAGTCGGCCGAAGGGTCGCAGGTCCACCTGCAGCGCCAGCCAGCCGCTGCCGGTCAAGGTGTAGTTGCTGAACATGCGGTATCCGGCCGGCACATCCCGCGCACAGATCCGATGAACGGCGCGGACGCTGACGCTGCCTTCCTCTCCGCTCTTCCAATGCATCTCCAGCAGATGGTGTTCCAGGCCGTCCAGACCGGCGTCCAGCCACTCGCCGAGCAGTTTCCCATGATGATCCTGCGCCCACTTGAAACCGTCGTTGTCGGTCGGCGCCCGCCACAGGTTCAACTGCACGCCGTGCTCGACCAAGCGCACACCCTGAAAGCGGAAGTCGGTCAGAAAACCGCTGTGCAGGTCAAAGTGAACTTCACCGGCCGGGGCGCGCAGGTGCAGCCCGCTTGAATCGGCCTGCGCCTCTACCGGCGGCAGGCCGCCGGTTGGGTGAATCACCGGCGGTACATCCAGCGGCAGGCGGAACTGCTCCCAGGCGACCTCGTGATCGGCCTCTGCCCAGGCGCAGTCCTCCGCCAGCCGAAAACGCAGGGTCAAAAAGGCTTCCTGTCCCGGACGCAGGGGAGGCAGGCGGTAGTTCAGCTGCAGCGGCTGGCTCTCGCCGGGCGGGGTAGAAAGAAGCGGCAAACTGCCGCGCTGCCAGACTTCGCCGTCCACTGCAATTTCCCACTCGCCGCGCAGGTGGGAAAGCGGGAGAAAATCATAGTCGTTGTGAATTTCAA
>NZ_JBRCOK010000167.1:0-6291 GCF_053501535.1 Bellilinea sp.
TGTTCTGCTCATTTTGTGGCTTGGATTGCAAATTTTGCTTTGGGGAACACCAATTCTCAATCATTTGGTTTACCTCATTTGTGGTGTATTACTCGTGATTTTGTGTTTATTGCCGGGAGTAAGGTTTGGGCTTGAAAAGCCTCCCGCACCTCCACTGCAACGCGAACCTGACCTTATCGAGCTGGAAGCTCAATTTACAAAAGATATCGATCCGGAGCGTGCCAAAAACCGCCAATTTACCAATACGCTTCGTTCTGGAAGGGGTTGAACGGAACTTGAAAATCTGCTCCTACCGTAGCAGAGCCCTAAGGAATGCAGCCAACCAGCCATTCCCTGAAATAAAAAAGGAGTAAATTGTTTTCGGAGACTAAGCGGTTACGGTTTGGGGTGTGTGGCAAAAAATTTCCATATAAGATCAGAGGCGGAAATAGATTTCGTGGGCTGGTCCGCATCTGGACGGCCTGATGAACGTCCTCCCGGCCAGGCATGTCCGCCACCGATGATCGTGTAGAGTTCCACAGATGTGGAAGCCGCACAACCGCTCCAAATCTGGTGCTGAATGTCATCAAACGTGGTCAGTTGAGGCTGAGAAGCGCAATTGTTGAAGGCTGTCCAAAACTCCACCGAATCTTGTACCGAGGTAAAATCCACGCTGAGACGGGACTGAGGACCTGCGCCGCCGTTGTACAAAATGTGCTGATCTTCCGTGCCATGGAACATGATGACGGAAATGGGATGGGAAGGGTTGCAGGGAATGGTATTAAGCGTCCCAGCCACCGGCGCAATGCCGGCGAACAGGTCGCTGGCCTCACAACCCAACCGATGCGAGAGCAGTGCACCGTTCGACATACCGGTTGCGTAGATGCGCTTTGGATCAAGGTTTATCAGCGTCTCCAGGTCTGTTACAATTGCGCGAACAAAACCAACATCATCTACTTTTTTTTCATAGGCATAACCGCAGCAGTTACCGGCGTTCCAGGTCAGTAGTTTATCGTCGCTCAGGCGGCCTGTGCCGTTGGGGTAAGCCACAAGAAAACCGTGCTGATCGGCCACTTGATGAAAGCCGGTCATCTGAATGGCATTTTGCGCATTGCCTGTTCCGCCATGAAAGACGAACACCAATGCAGGCGGTTGATTCCAGTTGAGCGAGGTGGGTACATACAGGATGTAACTGCGTTCTCTGCCATCATGAATTATGGTTCGGCTGATTTCACCGGCTGGTAAAGCGGGTGGGGGCGAACTGGTTGCCATTTCAACAGGCTGCATGGAAGGTGAAGGTGCGGCAGGCTGGGATTCAGGAGGAGAAAACCTGCACGCAAGGGCGAGAAAGATAAGAAGAGAACCAAGTAACAGGAAGTGTTTTCGCTTCATAGCCTTTTTCTAATGAATGGGAGTTTCTGCCCGATAGAGATGCCATTTGGCCGTCAGGGGATTATCTCCTTCAATGACATTATAAAAGACCCATACCTGGGATGTTCCTACGAAGGGTTCAGGCTCGGCTTTGGCGGTCACAGAATCGCTTAACAGCCATTGTCGTTGGGGTGACTCAAACAGTGTAGAAAGCCAGATCTCACCTGCTTTAGCAAAGGTCACGTCCCAAAAACTTGTTCCAGCTTCATTGATTTGATACACCGTATATACTTTACCATTAAACTCAATCGGCTCATTGGATTGCGCCAGAGCAGGATTTGTCAACCCTGAAGTGGTTGGAATGATTATCTCTCTTAAGTGAAACTCCGCTTCTCCTGCCCCCCGAACGTAGACATGGTTACGTGCTTCGGCGTTTATACCGGCCAAGAGAATTTCTTGACCATTATACAACCATGAATAGGGATCTACCTTGTTACCTGCGTCATGGGTCACGGCCTGAGGCGCAGGATATGGCTGGGTCAGATCCAACATTCGGATCTGAACGATGCCATTCTCGTCTTCAAACCCATAGGTGAGTGCAGGTTTGTTCTTCATCCAGCGCACAAAAGCGGAATCTAGAGGTGCAAAACCGCGAAACGGGCGTTGCTGCCGCTCGATCACATTCACCTGTGAAGGGTTGTCCAACGAAATGTATTGTAATTCGAACCAGTCATTTCCCCGATTTGTGCCTCCAGCGGGAACGGATTCATTTTTGATCCAGAAAACGAAACCACCTTGTTGCTGTGGCAGGATGGTGGGGTAAATTGCCCGCCGTGTCAGGTCAGGGGGGGTGGACAATTCCTGTATCTCACCGGCATTGGGGGCGGTTGGGCGGACGAGGAGTAACTTACCTGTCCGGTCCATGCCAACATAATAAACACCCATTGCATCCATGCCGGGATTAGCGCGCCCGAGGACGGTACCTTCAAAAGCGCGGAAACCTTTACCGTCGGCGGGGATCAGTTCCCCCGTTTGAGGATTGACACCACAATGCCAGACAATCCCGTTACCCCTGTTATCAATCGTTTCGAACCAGACCATGTACTGTTTGTCAGCAGTAAATTCCACGTTGGAATAATTGACATCGGCGTTGCCAACCTGAACCACCTGCGGCTTGAACTCAGCCGAGGGTGTAGAAAATGCTTGCAATGGAGTTTGTGAAATGACACTCGGCGTTGAAACAGTGAAACGACAGGCCAGAGACAGCATCGTAGTAAGGAAGAAACAGATGAACAATCTTTTCACACTCATAAAGATAAACATTAATTTTATTTTTTTTATTATGAAGATTTTAAGATAATGTGAAGAAATTTTCATCCTGTACACCATATTACTCAGTCAGGGTGACGACTAACCATTCGCATCCTGAGCGGGTGATATCAAAAGGGGCAGGGTGGTTTGTAACACTGGCGAGCCGAAACCGGTATGATTTGCTGAATCTCGAGTACGATGCTTTTCTTTGAATTTTACCCAGCGGATTAACCCCAAAATCACCGTTTTTCTCCCCTGGCGGGGGATGGAATCAGGGTGAGTTCTGGCTTAATATCAAAACGATGATGCTTTCGACGAGTGTTTCGGCAGGGATATGTGTGTTGGCGGGCAGCCGCGACAGGCTGAGCGATGCGGCTACCTCTCTGCTGGCTGAACTGGCGCTGCGCGGTAGGGTGCTGGTGTTCGACGGCGGTAACCGTTTACAGGCTTATTCGCTGGCGCGTGCCCTGCGCGAACGCACCACGCGACTCGATCTGCTCAGTCAGCGGCTGCTGATTCGGCGCGCCTTCACTGCCTATCAAATGTTGACGCTGTTGGAAAGTACCCCCGCTCTTACTTCGCCGCTGGTCATTCTTGACCTGCTGGCAACTTTCTACGATGAAACGCTGGCGGTTGGGTCAGCGCGCTGGCTGATCCAGCGCTGCCTGCAACAGATTGACCGCTTGCAAAATCATGCGCCGGTTTTCATTCTGCTGATTTCTTCTCCTACATCCCAACGGCGCTTTTTACAGGAGATGGTTTGTAAAAAAGCAGATACGCTTTTTGTTGAGCCGCAGACGTCTTCGTCCTTTGTTCAGCCATCTCTGTTTAAGGGGTAAAACAATGGGTCGCACTGTTCCAACCGTTACCTGTCAGTTGAATGAAACCGAAGCCATGCTGCAAAGTTTTCGGCGCACGCTGCGGCGCAGCGATCAGGCTCTGCTGGATGGGCTGCTGGCATCCGCCCGCCGTCATGTGGCAGCCATCTCAGCCAGCGGCGCGTTACTGCCCTTTGAGTCAGCCCTGCTGGCAATGCTGGTCGAGCAGGCGCGCCAGATTGCTGCTTTGCAGCAGGAGATCAGCATTTTACAGGAGGAGCTGGTGCGCTTGCGTGATGGGAAAAGTTGAAAAAATTGGCTGGCTGATGGATGTTTACACCCGCCCAAGCGGCGAACTGGTGTGCTGGCTGGTAAGCGAGGACGGGCAGCGCTGGTTGTTACCGATGGCGTTTCCGGTCACGTTTTGCGTAGCTGGTAGCCTGTCTGTGCTGCGACAGGCGTGGCGATTTCTGCAAGGGCGCGGTGCAGGCTGTTCGCGGCAGGTACGCCGTGACCTGTTTGAGGGAGAACGCACGGTGCTGGCAGTAACGGTGGATTTGCCGGGCCGGCTGCCAGAAGTGTACCGCCGCCTGGCGCAGGCTTTTCCGGGACTGGACTACTACGATGCCGACTTGCCGCTCTCGGTGCGCTTTGTTGCCAGAACAAAGGTGTCGCTGGTGGGGCGCTGCCGCTTTGAAACGGATGGGCAGCAACTAGTGGGATTGCAGCCACTCGAATCGGCATGGGAGATGCAGCCTTCGCTGCCGCCTCTGCGCTTGATGGAAATAGATTGTGACCAAGACCCGGCACTCCATCCGCCGCAGCAGATCGTGATTCGCTGTGCAAAACGCTGCTATCGCTTTAGCCTGCAACCACTGCGGGCATTTCTGGTCAACTTGCAGGCGCTGCTGCGGATTTACGACCCGGATGTGATTCTGACCCGCTACGGGGATACCTGGCTGTTCCCCTTCTTAAGCGAAACAGATCCCTTGTTTAACCCCAACCGCGACGAACAGATGAAAGTTGAATTCCGTCGTGAGCGCAGCCTGTTTGCTTACGGACAGGTGCTTTACCGCGGAGCGCAGGCATTGCTGTTTGGGCGTTGGCACATTGACCGTTGCAATGCTGCCCTGTTTGGGGAGATTGGGCTGGCGGGCGCGCTGGAACTGGCGCGGGTAAGCGGTTTGGGTGTGCAGGAAGGGGTGCGAAAATCACCCGGCGCCGGAATTACCGCTATGCAGATGCAAACTGCCTTGCGGGACGGCGTGCTGATCCCGGCGGTCAAACAGCAAGCCGAGTCGGCACGCACCCTCAGCCGATTGATTCGCTATGACCGCGGCGGGATGGTCTATCAGCCGCTGGTGGGGGTGCACTGCCATGCGGCCGAGCTGGATTTTGCTTCGATGTACCCCGCTATTATGGTGCGTTATAACATCTCGCCCGAAACGTTGAATAAAAAGGATGCGCCAGCCGGCTTGATTCCACGCACCCTGCAACCGCTGCTGGTCAAGCGGTTGGCGCTCAAGCACTGCCTGCGTACGCTCGATCGGCGCGACAGCCGCGTCAGCGAGTTGAAAGCCCGCCAAACCGCGCTCAAATGGCTGCTGGTGGTGTGTTTTGGGTATTTGGGGTACAAAAATGCCCGCTTTGGGCGGGTGGAGTCGCATGAGGCGGTAACCGCCATCAGCCGCGAACTGCTATTGCAGGCAAAAGAAAGCGCCGAAGAAATGGGCTTCAGCGTACTGCACATGTATGTGGACAGCCTGTTTGTGCAGCGGGAAGGAGCGCAGAGTGAGCAAGATTTTATCCCGCTGGTCGAGCAAATTCAGCAACAGACCGGCATTGGAGTTACCCTCGAAGGGGTGTACCGCTGGCTGGTGTTTCTGCCGGCACGACGTGACCGGCGCATCCCAGTTGCAAACCGCTATTTTGGCGTTTTTGAGGATGGCACATTGAAATACCGCGGTATAGCCATGCGTCGGCATGATACCTGCCAGTATGTAGCCGAAACACAACTGGATATTTTGCAGTGTCTGGCGCAGGCGGATGATCCCCGTGAACGTTGGAGGGAGGCATGGGCGCTCGTCAACCAGCGGGTGAGGTTGTTGCAGCGCCGGCAAGTGGCAGCGGATGTGCTGCAAATGGCAGTTAAACTCAGCCGAGACCCGCAATCTTTCCGCCGTCCTTCGGCAGCAGCACAGGCCGCCCGACAGTTACAGTCACAGGGGGTTGCAGTGCGCGCCGGTATGCGGCTTTTTTTCTGGTTTAGCCGGCAGGGGGTCAGTGTTACACCCCCCGGTGCCGATGAGTTAGACTGGGATCGCTACGCACGGCTGGTTTTGCAGGCTGCCGCAGAGATGCTGGATATCCTGCAGCCGGTGCGGGAGGTTCGTCAATTCCACTTACCGTTGAGCAGGTAAGCCCTGTTTTTCAAGTTTTCAAAACAATGCGCGCATCTACGATCTGCAGGCCGTGTTCAAATACCAGGGCAGGGTTGAGGTCAATTTCCAGAATTTCCTCGCAATCCATCATCAATTGAGACAGGCGCAGCATGGCATCCACCAGTGCAGCGCGGTCGGCGGGCGGCTGACCACGAATTCCGCGCAGTAAGCGTGCGCCGCGCAGCTCATTCAGCATTTCTTCAACATCTGCGCGGCTTACGGGCGCAAGGCGGATGGCGATATCTTGCAGGGCTTCTGCGTAAATACCACCTAGACCCAACAACAGGACAGGGCCAAAGGAAGGATCGCGTTTGGCGCCCAGAATTATCTCTCTGCCGCCGTTCAACATTTTCTGAATCAGGAATTGTTCG
>NZ_JBRCOK010000168.1:0-29839 GCF_053501535.1 Bellilinea sp.
ATTCAACAGAATTAGAACGCGTTCCCATCAAGGAAATTTTCTATCCCTTGGGAACAGCGTTTTTGTTCACCTTGAGCATGTTTGTGATCAAGGATTTATTTGCGGGGAATTATCTTAATCCCTACACTTATTACCTGATTCGCGCCTTCTTAATTAGCGGCGTTTCCTGGATGATTACCAGACCCAATTTGGATTGGATCAATGGGATCAGTCTTTTGTTAACTGCTGGCAGGTTGATCTTTGTGATTGGGCAGTGGCTTTTTTTACTTTCGGCGTTGAAAGTTGGTCACCCAGCGGTGGTTAAAGCCATCTCAGACCTTTCTCCAATGGTTGTGATGATGTTTTCCTGGAGTTTGCTACGGGAAAAGCCATCTCCAATGCAGGTATTGGGGATGGTGGTAATACTGGCGGGTGGAAGTGTGTTAGCACTTTAATGAAAGGGAATGTGCCACAACCCTTTTAAAGAAAAGATCCCCTACCATTCATTTCTGGCTGGGGATAACTGTCGGGGCGAGAGGATTTGAACCTCCGACCTCTTGCACCCCATGCAAGCGCGCTAGCCGGACTGCGCCACGCCCCGATGGACAGAGGCTATTATATTCCGAAAAGGATGTTTTGGCAACCTTTTGGATGGAAAATGCTATTTTTCACCTTTGGCTTCAAAAAAATTACTGTAGGCTTTATCTTCGTCCAGAATGTGGTTGACCAGCCATTCCTTCAAAAAATTCATCATCTGAATACTCAAACCGATTTTGCCCTCTTTATATTGATTCTGGAATTCGATAACCTGTTGGGTTAAGCGATCGTGTGAGGCTTTGTGATCGGCGTATTGGGGGTAGGCGTGCTTGAGCATCAGGGCTTCTTCGCTGGAGAAGTGTTTTCGCGTATAGTCCACCAGTTCCTCCAGAATCTTGCCTAATTCTACTTGTCCCTTGCCGACCTTCATGGCTTCGTATAGCTGATTAATCAAGCTAACCAGCTGCTGATGTTGATGATCGAATTTGGTAATTTTTACCGAGTAACGGTCTTCCCACTTAATCAGAGCCATCTATTTTATTTCTCCTGGTTTTTATGAATCTCACTTGAATATATGCCTTGTGGTTTGTTTTTGCCATAAAATTCAGGTAAATTTATCTTGGAACAAATCCGATGGCATAAAAGGTTGGCACAAATAAGATGCGGGTGCCTTCCAGCCAGGCGTGGCGGTCGGCTTTCTCCAAAGCTTCAATTTCCTCGGGCGCCAGATACCCTTGTAAATCCGAACGAATCACGGCCCATTCCATATCCAAATCTTGGGGGTACGTTTGATCATTGGCCCACTGGGCTGCCATTACTCCACTTTCAATGTTGATTAATCCGGCATCTCGAAACCAGCCGCGAATCTTTCTTCCTGTAGTGGGGTCTGCACCTTGATCGCGGAGGGATTGGGTTTGATAGTGTCCGATGGCTGAAAGGGCGGGGGGATGGTCTATCCTTCCGCCGTAATCCGGCTCTGCCATGGCAATGATTGCACCCCCACGGCGGGTGATTCGGCGCATTTCCTTAAGTACTTCGCCTCCGTTGACCCACATCAGAAAATAATGACAAATCGAAAAATCCACACTCTCCGATGAAAGGGGCAGCCTGTGGCCGTCTGAACAGAGCAATGAAGCGGAAGGTATTAAGTAACGGGCAATCAGGAGGCTGGAGAAATCAATGTCCAATCCCATGACCCGGCCGCCGGCTGAAAAATCCTGCAAAACTGCGCCGCCGCCGCAGCCAACCTCCAGGATGCGATGATGGGGTTGAATGCCGGCTTTTTGGATCAGATAAGCACGCAGCTGGGCAGTCCACCGCGCCTGTTGTAAAAAACGCAGGTGCCAGTCAATCATGCCTGGTTCTGATTCAAAGCCTGCGCATTTTGCCAGATCTTTGTCCAATCATCGGTGAGGAAGTTGCCTAATAAAATGGTTTTACCCTGTGCGGGCAGGACATCGCCATCGGGTTCGACATAAAGCCACGCGTTGCCTGCGCCGTCAAAGTATTCCCCAATCCCTTCACTTTGCAACTCAAGACTGATGGGATTTAATTCGGAATAAGGAACCGGTAAATCCCAAACGATGGACATTTCATGGGCGAAGGCTTGTTCCTGTACCTGTTGGAGCATAGACTTCATCGAAAGGTCTTCGATACTGAGGCTAAGGGATTTGACATTCAGTTCAACCAGTTTATTCAGGATTTCGGTGATACGGTGCTGGTTGCGGCTGGTAATGGTGAGATGTACGGTTACATACAAATCGGAAGCAAGCGAATCGCGGATGGCTTCCCAACAGTAATCTTCATTCTCGTCCAGCACAATCATCAAATGATCAAGGCCGGCCTGAAGAATTTCGGTCAGAAATTTATGCTCCGAAAAGCGGTAGCCGTTACTGAGCACGCCGGTTACCATGCCCAGTTTTTCTGCAAATTCAACCAGTTCAACCAAATCGGGGCGTAGCGTGGGTTCTCCACCGGTGAAAATTACGTGGGGGATGCCGGCTTTCCAGGCTTTTTCCAGTATAGTCTGCCACTCTTGGGTTAATAACTCTCTTTTGACCCTTTCTACCGGTGTGGAGCCAACCGCACGAGGATGGGGTGTGGCATAGGTCAGAGCGCAATCAAGGCGCAGAGGTGCACTCAGCCGTCGTTCATGGACGTTTACGCGTTCAAATTCCAGATAAGTAACTGGGTCGAGATCGGTGGTTTCGATTAGGGTCATCAAACGCTCGCGGAAAGAGATAAAATCCTGTCTGGCTTGTTCTTTGCTAACCCGATAGCGTTTGGATAGTTCGTTGGCCACTTCTTCTTCATTGTGCTGTTGAATGAGGTGATAAGCGTATTCAGTGCCGGTCTGGTTGAGGTGAAGCACTGTCGAAGCATTGATAATGAGGATGCTGTTTCCATCTGGCTCAATTCGGAGATGAAGCCGGTAGGGTAAGGCGGCTTCAGGTGGAGCGTTGAAGGTATAAACCCCTGCTGCAAGCGGTTGAACGGGTTGAAAGAAACGATTGAATGTCTCTCGAATTCGATTAATCATGACCACCTCCGGTTTTCAATGGGAAATTGGTTGTTTGGCCGCTAAAGCTTCGCGGGCGAGAGGACATCCGCCGCCGCATTCAACCACTAATCCACAATCGTGGCATTTGGCTGGTAAGTTCCGACGCTCTCTCAAGGATAACGCCAGATCATGATTCCAGATTTGATCCCATGAATCGTTTAGAATATTTCCAAGTGAGGTGTAATACGATTGGCACGGCAGTACACTTCCGTCCGGTTCAATGCACATGTTATACAGGGCAGCAGTGCACCCCTTTACGCCCAATTCCATTTGAACGGGGTCAAAATTACAGTATTCGGTAGGGGTGTACCAGATCAGGCGCTGATTGTATTGGGTGGTTTTTGTGCGGGCAATATCCAGCAAGGCAGGCAATTCACTCTCCGGAATACCGGTGTTTACATTGCGTCCTCGACCGGAGTAAATCAGGGCATTTAAGCCAATGGTCGGCACCCCAATTTTTCCCAAAAAATCCAGTGTTTCGCTTAAATAAGGGGCGTTGTCTTTCAAGAGGGTGGTATTGGTCATTACAAACAGGTGCGTCTTTAAGGCATTGGTCAAGCCTTTTACGGTTTCCTGCCACGCGCCTTTGTGGAGAACCATGTGATCGTGAATGTCAGGAATATGGGATTCAAAAGTGATCTGGACGTGATCCAGTCCAGCGTTGATGAGCTGGTTGAGAAAGCCAGTATCTTGCAGTCGTCTTCCGTTGGTATTAATACCAGTGATCTGACCGTTGCGTTCGGCATGAGCAATTAGAAGTGGAAGATCATCGCGCAGTGTAGGTTCGCCACCCGTAAAAACGATGTGCGGGATTCCAATCTCCCACAGCCTATCCAATACCGAATACCAGTATTGCGTATCTTTTTCCGGGAAGGCGCGCGATCTTGCGTTATAACAGTGAGCACACGCATTGTTGCAGCGATAGGTCACTGCCAGATCCATGCGGTAAGGCCGGCTGGGTTGTTTGCTAAAGGGTGGAATGGTTTCAATCTCCAAATCACAAATCGGGCATTCGCCTTCAGGAAGGATCAGTGCATGCAGCTGTTCAGCGAAAGCATGGTAGTCTTGCAGCGCTTGCCGGCGGGAAACCTGGAAGGTGTGAGTCAGCCATCCAATTGCCTGAGTTTCCTGCACTTTGCTCAAGATCAGATAGGCCATGAGCGTGGCAGATGGATTAAAGTGAAAGATACGGCTGGCATTGATGAGTAATGTCCCGCTCTGGTCGGGTTCAATGCGTAAGTGAACGCGTGCTTTTCCGCCGTTTTCCTCCACCGAAAAACTGTAAAGGCCAGCTGACGGTGGAAAAGTCAGATTTGGGGGGCGGATACTTCCCCGGAGTTTTTCGAGCCAGCGGTTTGAGAAGAGGGACATGCTAGAACTCTCCCATTAGCGTCCGCCACCGGCACAGGCACAGGCACAGCCCGCGCAGGCGCATGCACACGCACAACCACCGCCTCCTCCTGAACGTCCGCTGTAGGAGGATGTTTTTGGCGGAGGATTGGTTTTACTGGTGATTCTTTCGGTGAAAGTATTCACATTGCCGAGGACACCGGCTGAGAAGGATTGAACGCCTTTGACCATTGAGGCGGCAAAGTCTGAACCGGGTAGTTTGGGCAGAGTAACGTTGCCACTGCCGCTGGGGGCAGGCACAGTCGTTTTTGCCATTCCGCCACTACCGGAAGAAGGCGCAGAGCGAATGACCGGATCATAACGCCACCACCAGGTTGGCACCCGTACCGGTCCGGTTTGGAAGACTTCGCGGGTGCGGTCATCCCAGCGACGGTCGATCATCGTCCAATCCATGACCTGTTCGTAGACATCTGACTTGACTTCGGGGGTTTCGGCGGCGGCGACTTGCTGCCAGGCTTTTTCCATGATGGTTTTGTAGTAATCAATGGTCTCTTTACGGCTAAAGCCTTTCATTTTCTCGGTAACCGATTTGATAAGCCCGACAACCGTATCCTGCAGTATACTTTCTTTTAGTTTTTTATTGGTCTGTTGAAAGGCTTCGAGAAACTTTAATTCATACGGCTGGAGATTTTCGGGCAGGGGATCGGTTATTTTTAAAACCAGCGGTTCGCGGCTTTCAACGATTGCAGCGCCTTTTTTCAAAACCGAAAAGAGGATCATGGTTAATACTTTATCCAATGGTTGTTCCATCAGAACAGCGGCTTCAACGGCGGTCAGGCCTCGCTTAATCCCGTGACCCTCGACGGCGATTTTGGGTGGCATATATTGCAGCTTGCGCCGACTTGCCGCAATAGCCGACAGAATGGGAATGAGGAAAAAGAAACCGATAAATCCAGCGGTGCATAAAAAGCCCATGATTGCATCAATATCCACGGTACGCAAGTTGGGCGTTTCGGTTGCAACAACCACCTGGGCCGGTACAAGTCGAATTGGGAAGGATGCTCCAAATTTGTAGCTGGTGTAGGCATTTGCGTTTTCAGCGTACCAGGTGTAGTAAACCCGGCCCTGGTTGTCAAAACCGGTCTCGACCGGTTCATCGCTACCCGGCCAGTTACCAGAAGGGGTATGGTAGCGAGGTTCTTCAGGTTTCAAACCGGCTGGTAATACAATGGTGAAAAAATATTCGGTTGTGCCGCGGGTAAAATCTCTGCTGAAATAATTTGGAGTGATGACGATACTGGCGTACTCTTCGGCTTCTTGCAGGGTGGATTTACCCAAGACGCGCTCGACTTTTCCAACATACACGTGCAAAGTCCCGGTTTGACCAGCCTGAATGGCATTTCCTCCTAAATGGATTTCAACCCCCGGTGAGACATACTCCGAGGGGCGAATGAGGGTGGCAGGTTTTCCGTTAATTTCAGCGGAGATGGATTTAAGGTCATAATTTGAATTAGGCAGACCAATATCTATAATGTCTATGGCATCCCGGGCGGGTAAGTTTTTGAAGGTAATGGTGTAATCGAGGCTGATACTTCCATCTGAATTGACAAAAACAACCACCTCTTGTTTGGGTACTTCAAAAGATAAATTTTGGGCCTGAACGGGTTGGATGCTCAATCCGAGCATCATTGCAATAATCAACCATAAAAGAAAAAGACGAAGAGTTCGCATCTTACCCTCCCGATGTACTGCTTACCATTTTGGTTCTTCAGTCAATTGATAAGTTGTGTGACAATAAGGGCAGGTGACCACGGGCGCACCGGCGACCATTTTGATGTCTTCCGGCTTCAGTGTTCCGCCGCAAGAACGGCATTTGATCGCATCCATGTTTACATTGCCGGGGAGGTCAATTTTGAGGGTAACATTGGTTTCATCAGGCTTGGTTGGTTTTCGTGTAGCCAGAAAGACCAGAGCCAATCCAATTCCCACGGTGATCATTCCTACCGGAATCCAGCCGACCGAACCCTGATCACCGGTGGAACCCCAAATGAACAATACCCCGAAAAAAATCAGAATTCCACCAACGATCAAAGCAATAATTTTCCATGCGCTCATGGGCACCTCCAGTTAAATTTCAGTGTATCATTTTCTAGTCGGCATGACAATTTGACAAAACTCATATTTGTAGTCTAAAAATTACCCGAAATTAACTCATTGTCATTTTGATTGTATACGAGAATTTCGAATCCTGGTTTTACCTTCCTGCTATAATTCGTTTGGGAGGAGGCTGGAATGGGAGAAGACTCTTTAAAGCAGGAATACGAAAATCTCAAGAAAGAATTAAATTATCATTCCTATCGCTACCATGTTTTGGATTCACCGATCATCAGTGATTTTGAGTATGATCGGATGATGCAGCGATTACTGCAAATTGAAGCCCAACACCCGGAATGGATTACTCCCGATTCGCCCAGTCAACGGGCGGGGGCAGAACCACTGGAACGGTTCGTCAAGGTGCGTCATCCTGCCCCAATTTTGAGTCTGGCCAATGGATTTGGCGCTGCTGACGTGCGGGCATGGTATGAACGGTTGGTTCGGCTGGATGAGCGGGTCCTGAATACCGATTTTGTTGTGGAGCCAAAAATAGACGGTTTAACTGTTGTGCTACATTATTTGGACGGCCAATTTGTGCTGGGTGCCACCCGCGGAGACGGGGAAGTGGGTGAAGACATTACTGCAAATTTACGCACCATCAAGTCCCTGCCGATGTGGATTCCGATCAGTCCGGATGGGCCTGCGGCGGAAGGGCGGTTGGTGGTACGCGGTGAGGCATTTATCAATATTCGGGATTTTGAAATCCTCAACCAGCGTCTGGTGGAGCAGGGAGAAAAGCCATATCTCAACCCACGCAATACGGCTTCAGGATCTTTGCGCCAACTGGATCCAAAATTGACGGCTTCCCGTCCGCTGAGACTATTGGTTTACCAGATTGTTCAGAGCGATCAGCCTGCACCAGAAACTCAATGGGAGACTTTACAACGTTTACGTGAATGGGGCTTTCCGGTCAGTGATCAAGTTACTTATTGCAAAAACATAGAGGAAGCTATTCGTGTTTGTGAAGAATGGGCAGAAAAACGGGACACTTTGCCTTATGAAGCCGATGGGATGGTCATTAAAATCAATGATTTGCGGCTGGCTGCGGATTTGGGGGTGGTTGGGAAAGATCCACGCGGCGCATTGGCTTTCAAGTTTCCAGCGCGAGAGGTTACAACCCGTTTGCTGGATATCGGAATTAATGTTGGCCGAACCGGAGTGTTAACCCCCACGGCCATTTTGGAGCCGGTTGAAGTTGGCGGGGTAATTGTCAAGCAGGCTACCCTGCACAATTTTGACTATATTTTCGAGAAAGATATTCGAATTGGCGATCGGGTTTTAATTAAGCGTGCCGGTGATGTCATCCCATATGTCATTGGGCCGGTGGTGGAAGCCAGAACGGGGGAGGAACGGGTTTTCGAACCACCAAAAAACTGCCCGGCTTGTGGTCAGGCTGTTGAACATGTGGAGGGAGAAGTAGCCTGGTATTGCGTTAATGCTGCCTGCCCGGCTCAATTGATTCGCAATGTCGAGCATTTTGTTTCGCGTGGAGCAATGGACATTGTGGGATTGGGAATTAAGATTGTGGAACAATTGATTGCTGCCGGTCTGGTTAAAGATGTGGCGGATTTATACCGCTTGAAGAAGAAAGATTTGCTTCAACTGGAAGGTTTTGCAGAAAAAAAAGCCGATAACCTGCTTCAAGCCATACAAGAATCAAAGAACCGCCCATTGCAAAGGTTGATTTTTGCGCTGGGTATTCGAGGGGTGGGTGAAGTACTTGCCGGTGATCTGGTCAAGTATTATTCCGATTTGGATGCATTGAGCCGGGCAACGTTTGAAGAGCTGCAGGAAATTGAAGGAGTCGGCCCGAACATTGCGCAGGCAATTGTGGATTGGTTCAATCGGCCGTCTAACCGTCAATTGCTGGAAAAGTTAAAGTCGGTTGGGGTCTGGCCAGTTGCTGAAAAAACTGCACCTGCACCTGAAAAGCAACCCCTTCAAAATCTGACCTTTGTCGTTACCGGGACGCTCCCGAATTTTACCCGCGAAGAGGTCAAGCAGTATATTCAACGTTTTGGTGGTAAGGTCAGCGATAGTGTTTCAAAAAAGACCGACTATCTGGTGGCCGGAGAAAATGCCGGTTCAAAGCTGGAAAAAGCGCGCGAACTGGGTGTCAAAGTAATTGATGAACAAATGCTGAGAAAATTGGCTGGCGAAGATTGATTATCAATTGAAAATGACCAGTAAAAAAATTATCTTAAAGCCCGGAAAAGAAAAATCAATACTTCACCATCATCCATGGGTGTTTTCTGGCGCGGTTGCTTCTTCATCGGGTAATCCGCAGCCCGGCGAAACGGTAGAGGTGCTGAGCAGCGGAGGTGAGCGTCTGGGCTGGGCTGCTTACAGTCCGTATTCTTCGATCCGGGCGCGGGTTTGGAGTTTTGATCCTGATGAAGTGATCAATGAAGAATATTTTTATCGAAAAATTGAGGCAGCTGCACGTTTGCGTACCGCAATAAACATCACAAAGGAAACCAACGCTTTCCGCTTGGTTCACGGCGAGGCGGATGGTGTCCCCGGTCTAATTGTGGATTGTTACCCCGATGTTGCCGTAGTACAGATTCTTTCTGCAGGGGCGGAATACTGGCGAGATGTGCTGATTGATCAGGTTCAGCAGATTACGGGGTGTAAAACTGTGGTAGAACGCTCGGATGTGGAAGTTCGTCATCTGGAGGGCTTACCAATACGAGAAGGATTAATCCGAGGGGAAAATTTGCCGCCTCGAATTAAAATTGAAGAAAACGGCCTTCATTACTGGGTAGATGTGATCGGCGGTCAAAAAACTGGCTTTTACCTCGACCAGCGCCAGAATCGCAAGCGAATTATGGCATTGAGTAAAGATCGTGAGGTCTTGAACGCTTTTTGTTATACCGGGGGTTTTACGTTGTGCGGGCTGGCTGGTGGTGCGAGGAGTGTGTTATCCATTGACTCCTCAGCAAATGCGCTGACCCTTGCTGCCGAGAATCTGGCTTTAAACGGTTTCAACCCTGCGCTGAACCAGTGGGTGGAAGGAAATGTTTTCAAAGAATTGCGTACTCTGCGCGATCGAAACAAACAATTCGATTTGATTATTTTGGATCCGCCAAAATTTGCTCCGACCGCTGCGCAGGCGCAAAAGGCAGCCCGCGCCTATAAAGATATCAACCTGTTAGCCTTTAAATTGCTGCGCAATGGGGGGATTCTGGTTACATTTTCTTGTTCGGGCGGGGTGGGCAGGGATTTGTTTCAGAAAATTGTTGCAGATGCAGCGTTGGATGCCGGGGTAGAGGCGAAAATTGTTGAAATGCTCAGTCAAAGTGCTGATCACCCGGTGGCTTTGAATTTTCCAGAAAGCGCTTATCTCAAAGGGCTAATTTGTGTCGTGGGATGATGAATCGAAGGGACGACACCTAACCCGGATGTCGTCCCTTATGAATATGGTGGAGATGGCGGGAATCGAACCCGCGTCCGAAAGATTAGACCCACGAACTTCTACGAGCGTAGTTGGTCTTTGTTCTCACGGGGGATGCGCTGACCAACAGAACACATCCACCGTCAGCCGCTCGGACCCTAGAGCCCTCTTTCGCATTCTGCGCGGCGAAGAATGCGGCAGCCTGACTTTGTCACGCCTGTTCTGCTACCGGTCAGGCAGCGGAGCAGACAGACGTGGCCTCACGTGGAGACCATTTGCGCTCAACCCGGCTTAGGCAGCCAGAGGAAGAGCAGCGTAGTTTGTGCGATTGGCACTTGTTTTTTGTGCTGATTTTACGAGTTCGGCACCTCTCGGCTCGCAGTCCGGGATCAGCCTCTCCCGTCGAGACCGTTCATCCCCGGTGCTTTTTGATTATATCACTTAAAGTTAAATTTTTTATAAAAATCCATAAACCTCTGGCTGGTAGTAAAATTGGTTTGAATTATCACGTCATTGGCGAGGGGTTATGATCAAAATTTATAAAAGCACTGAAAATGGATTGATACAACTGGACGATTTTATCCCCAACTGCTGGATTAATGTGGTGGATCCTACCCCCGACGAGATCGAGCGTCTTTCGGTGGAGGGTATTCCGATGGACTTCATCACCTACCCGCTCGATCTGGATGAACGGGCACGCACTGAGCGAGAAGACGATGGAAAAATGCTGATCCTGATCCGTATTCCCTATTATCAGGGGCCGAAAGCGGATGCTCCTTATATCACTATTCCGCTTGGGATAATCCTCACGGACCAGTATATTATTACAGTTTGCCGGTGGCAGACCGATATCATTCGTGAATTTGAAAGCGGGCGGGTTAAGGGTTTGTCAACCGCCAAGCGCATTCGTTTTGTCCTGCGCATTTTGTTGAGCAATGCTTCGAAGTTCCTGGCGTATTTGCGGGAAATTAATCGCAATGTGGAACAAACTGAGGACCGTTTACAACAGTCTCAACAAAACAAAGAAGTGCTGGAGTTGTTGCAGTATCAGAAAAGCCTGGTTTATTTTACGACTGCTCTAAAAGCCAACGAACTCTTGCTGGAAAGGCTGCAGCGCACACAATTGTTTCGCATGTACCCGGATGATGAGGATTTGCTGGAGGATGTGATTACTGAAAATCAGCAGGCGATTGAAATGGTGAATATCTCTTCGAACATTCTCAGCAATATGATGGATGCCTTTGCCTCGATCATTTCAAACAATCTGAATGTGGTCATGAAAATTCTGGCTTCAGTCACCATCCTGGTCAGCCTGCCCAATATGATTACCAGTTTTTATGGGATGAATGTAGATCTTCCATTGCAGGAAAACCCCATTGCGTGGGAGTTTATTTTGGGAGTGTGTTTATTCATGGTAGGGGTTGCTTTATTCATCTTCGCCAGGAAGCGTTGGTTTTAGTTTGTTCCAGGAAGTTAAGACGGGCATCTTGCCCGTTTTTTGTTTAAGCAACGAGATGGTTTGTACAGTTTTTTTACAAAGCAGGGGTTTATCAGTACAATCAGAAAAGTGTTCACGTGAAAGGAATTGATTGATCATGAATCGCATTGCGGTAATACCTCTAAACAGATCAGTTTCTCCTGCCGGTCAATTAACGGATGCATTTATCCAGTTGATTAATCTCAAAAAGACGTACTCAGAAGGGGGCGAGCGGCGAGTTATTCTGGAGGGCGTTAACTTAACGATATCGAAGGGTGAAACCCTGGCAGTAGTGGGTAAAAGCGGAAGCGGTAAAACCACCCTGTTGAATGTTTTAAGCGGTATTGACCGGCTGGACGAGGGAGAAATTGTCATTGGCGATGTTTGCTTGAATGACCTGAACGAACATCAGCGCACGATGTTCCGCCGGGAGAAGATTGGTTTTGTCTTTCAATTTTTCAATCTCATTCCTACTCTAACAGTCTGGCAAAATGTTATTTTACCGCTTGACTTAAATCATCAGGCAGACCGGGTTGGTTTGGAGCGGGCAGAAGCCTTGCTGGATGAGGTAGGACTGCTTTCACGTAAAAATGCTTACCCCGACAGACTTTCTGGAGGAGAGCAACAGCGGGTCGCAATTGCAAGGGCGCTGGTTCATGACCCCTTGTTGGTTTTGGCGGACGAGCCCACCGGCAATCTGGACGAGGTGAATAGCGCCAAACTACTGGATTTGATTGATCGGTTGACACGGCGAATGAATAAAAACCTGATCATGGTGACGCACAGCCGCGAAGCGGCTGCAATTGCCGACCGGGTAATGGATTTGCGGGACGGAAAACTGGAAGAACGGCATGCGCAAATTGCAGCAGATTAGAATACCCAAAAGTCTTTTTCGCATCGCACTCCAGACTCTACTGAATCGCCCCTGGCAAAGCGTTTTGATCCTGTTGGGGGTGGCGTTGGGTGTGGCAGTGATGGTCTCGATTGATCTTGCCAATGCCAGCGCAAGCCGGGCGTTTGAATTGAGTACAGAGGTGATCACTGGCAAGGCCACTCATCAAATTATTCCCTCTGGAAGTGGAATCCGGGAAGAGGAGTATGTACGATTACGGCGAACAGGTGCGTTGAATCTGGCTGCCCCGGTTATCTCCACCTATGTTTCGATCCCGGCTGTCAAAGGCCAGGCTTTTCAACTGCTGGGGATTGATGCTTTTGTGGATGCTGCTTTTCGTGATTACTGGCAACCCGATTCGTTCAGCGGACAGGCATTTTTTGACCTGATTACCCGACCGGCAACCGTGATGGTTTCCAATAATCTTGCAGAGCGGTTGGGTTTAACCACTGGCGATGAACTGGTGATTGAGGTGGCTGGTCAAAATCGTTCGGTTTGGATCGCAGGAATTTTACAGCCGGCCGACCGATTGGCGGCGCGCAGTTTGGAGGGTATCTTGTTGGCAGATGTTGCCACTGCGCAGGAAATCAGTGGCAAGACCGGTTATCTGGATCGAATTGATCTGATCATCCCTTCTGGTGATGAGGCAGCCATTCAACAAATTCAATCTCAACTGGCACCCGATTTGAAGATCGAAGCTGTGGAAGCGAGGCAGGGAAGCATCCGCCAGATGACTGAGGCTTTTCAGCTGAACCTTTCGGCCTTGTCTCTGCTTGCGCTGGTGGTTGGATTATTCCTGATTTATAACACCATGACCTTTTCCGTTGTCCAAAGACGGGATTTGTTCGGCGCGATGCGCTGTCTTGGAGTCACTCGACGAGAGCTTTTTATCATGGTAAGCGGCGAAGCGTTCATTATCGGGCTGCTTGGTTCGGCGTTGGGAATCCTGCTCGGCGTTTTACTGGGCCGGAATACGGTAGGGATGGTTTCCCAGACCATCAATGACCTTTACTTCACCACCACAGTTCAATCGGTTGGTGTTCCGCTGGAAAGTTTGATCAAAGGTGGTGTTTTGGGTATGCTGGCTACTCTTGGGGCAGCACTTCCGCCGGCGTTGGAGGCGGCTTCGGTGGAGCCGCGGTTGGCTTTATCCCGTTCGGGGTTGGAGCGAAAGGCGAAGGCGGTGGTTTGGTTGCTGGCATTGGGTGGGGTTTTGCTGATTGCGTCTGGTTATCTGCTGTTTCAAATTCCCGGTAATCATCTCCTGTTTGGTTTTGGAGGTACCTTGCTGGTTGTAGTAGGTTTGGCAATGTTCTCGCCGGTCTTAATGCGGTTTTTGTTAGAAGCTTTCAAGCCCTTTTTGGAGAAAATCTTTGGATTTTTGGGAAGGATGGCGCCGGGTAATCTGTTGAATTCACTCAGCCGTACGGCTGTGGCAGTATCCGCATTGATGGTAGCAGTTGCCGTAACCATTGGAGTAAGTTTGATGATTGACAGTTTCCGCTTTACCGTGACGCAATGGTTGGAGCAAACCCTGCAAAGTGATGTGTACATTTCTGTGCCGGGATTTAATGCCAATTCTTCGCTGCTTCCCATTGATCCGCTGGTGATTGAGCAGCTGCAGAGCAGGGATGATATCGAACGGATAGACACTCTCCGAGCAACCAGGGCGATCAGTCAATTCGGAGAAGTCAACCTGTCGGCTACATTCAACCCCCAAATTGGAGCGGAGCGGTTTTTCAAAGAGTCCATCGGCAGTGCCGAAAAAATTACCCAAGCCATGCAAGAGGGGCAGGTGATCATATCCGAGCCGCTGGCTAATCGTGCCAACCTGAAGGTTGGAGATCAGATTGTTTTTCAAACTCCCTCAGGAATGCAATCCTTCAAAATTGCCGGTATCTTTTATGATTATGCCTCCAGTGAGGGGAGTGTCCTGATGTGGCAGGAAGTGTATCGTCAATGGTGGGCGGATGATGCGGTAACGGCGATCGGTTTACGGCTGAAAGATGGAATCAGCGCTGACGATGCCGCCAGACAAATTCAGCAAAATTTACAAACAGACCAAAATTTACTGGTTCGGGCAAATGCTGCTTTACGGGAAGATGTGATGGAGGTGTTTGACCGAACCTTTGCAATTACAGCTGCTTTGCGCATTTTGGCAACCGTAGTCGCTTTGATCGGCATCCTCAGCACCCTTTCTTTGCTGCAAATTGAAAAACAACGGGAAACCGGCATTCTCAAGGCATTGGGTGTTACCGGTCGTGAATTGTGGCGTTTGGTAATGTTGGAAACCGGTTTGATGGGTTTGATTGCCGGTTTGCTGGCTGCACCGACCGGCTATGTGCTGGCTGTTATCTTGATTGAGGTGATTAACTTGCGGTCATTTGGCTGGACAATTCTGCTTTCTGTAAATCCTTTGGCCTTCTTACTGGCCGTCATGATCGCGTTGGGGGCTGCGTTGGTAGCTGGTATCTTCCCGGCGATTAAAATGAATCGTCTTTCGGCTGCGGAGGCAATTCGTTATGAGTAAATATCAAACCATAATGGTTTTGGGGTTAGGGTTGATCGTTTCTGTACTGGCAAGTCAATTTGGTTTTCCTTCCATGGAGAAATCTGCAAGCGGTCAGGCAGGTGTGATCGAATATTTGCCTGTGGCAGTCGAGGGTAATTTTGCACGGGCAGAGGCGCCAATACCCTTTGAATTTCCCAAAGATCACGGCGCACATAACGACTTTCAAACGGAATGGTGGTATTACACCGGCAATTTGGCGACTGAGTCGGGTCGGCGTTTTGGGTATCAGTTAACCTTTTTCCGACGCGCGGTTGTACCGCCAGAAATGCGAATTGACCGTCCTTCGGATTGGTCGGTTGAACAGGTTTATCTGGCGCATTTTGCATTAACCGATGTACAAACCGGTCAGTTTTATGCCAATGAGAAAATCGGACGGGGTGCTGCCGGCCTGGCCGGGGCAGTGGGAGAACCTGCTTATCAAGTGTGGTTGGATGAGTGGCAGGTTGTGCAGGTGGGTGAGAATGAATACTTAATACAAGCGAAAACGGATCAGGTGGCGGTTGAATTGCAATTGATTAATCGCAAAGGCGAGATATTACAGGGTGAGGAAGGATACAGTCGCAAGGGTGAGGAAGCCGGAAACGCCTCGTATTACATCAGTCAAACAAGGCTAGAAACAAGAGGGAAAATTACGGTATCGGACATTGATTATACGGTCAGTGGACTAAGCTGGATGGATCACGAGTTCAGCACCAGCGCCCTGGGTGAAGATCAGGTGGGGTGGGATTGGTTCTCGCTCCAACTGAATAATGACACGGAAATCATGCTGTTTACTCTCCGAAAAGAGGATGGAAGCATTGACCGTTTTTCAAGCGCAACTTTGATTTTAGCGGATGGGAGAGCGCAAAGGTTCAATGCGAATCAATTCATAGTTGAAGTCAAGGAACAATGGCTAAGCCCAAAAACCGGGGCAGTGTATCCATCCAGATGGCAGATTTTTATCCCAGAGGTTGATATTCTTTTGGATGTCCGTCCGCTTATTCCGGATCAGGAACTGGTGGTATCTTACATATATTGGGAGGGAGCCGTGTTTGCACAGGGAAATATGGGGGATCGGGCGGTCAGCGGTTATGGATATGTGGAATTGACTGGTTACGGGCAATCCATGCGCGGACGATTTTAAGGGATTTGTGGGCGGAACAGGACTCGAACCTGCGACCCCATCCTTGTAAGGGATGTGCTCTAACCTACTGAGCTATCCGCCCCTTGCAAAAGGTGGCAATATTATACCTTGTTTCTTTGTTCTGTGTTAAACTCGGTGAAAATAATCCCATGGTGAGGGTGGTATGAGATTTGTGCGTTTTCAGGTTGATCGGGAAGAACCCCGCTGGGGGTGGATCTTTGAGGATCGAATCGGGCCAATAGACGGGAATATCTTTGGGGATTACCGCCGCCTGCCGGCAGAAATGCCGCTCGAGTCAGTAACCTTATTAACACCCGTCCAGCCAACCAAAATTATTTGTATTGGCAGAAATTATGTAGATCACGCCCGTGAGCATGGGGTTGAGGTTCCAGAAATCCCCTTAATTTTCCTCAAGCCTCCCTCCAGTCTGATTGGGCATCGGCAGGCTATTGTTCTACCACCGCAATCCAAGCAGGTTGAACATGAGGCTGAATTGGGGGTTGTCATCGGAAAAAAGGGACGTTGGATAACGGCTGATCAAGCCGGTCGTTTTGTTTTTGGTTATACCGTTGCAAATGATGTGACTGCTCGCGATCTGCAACGTAAGGATGGCCAGTGGACACGCGGCAAGGGTTTTGATACATTCTGTCCCGTTGGTCCGTGGGTGGAAACGCAGATTGATCCTTATGATTTATTAATTACCTGTCGGGTGAATGGCGATGTTCGGCAAATGGCTTCGACCCGAGATATGGTTTTTTCCATTCCGCAGTTGATAGCCTTCATCTCCTCGGTCATGACGCTGGAGCCGGGTGACTTGATTTTAACGGGGACGCCCGCCGGCGTTGGCAAGCTGGAAGCGGGCGATAAGGTTCAAATTACCATTGAAGGAATCGGAGAGTTGATTAATCCGGTAATCAGTGAGGCGAACTCGTGAAAAGAGGCGGTTTTTTATAGTTTAATGATGGTTAGTATTGACAAACCGATTTTTTTTACTATAATGAAGTTAACTTCTATATTTTGAGCAATTAAGTCTCATTAAAAAACACCATACTCTTTAGAAGAGGCGGCGTTGATCTGAATGCTGAAATTGGTCGCTTTGCCCGTTGCGCAAACGGAGCAGGCATTCAGGGAGCCAATAGCGAAACCGGCCTGGCGCCGGTTTTTGTATTTGAAAAACAGCCAAGGAGGAAAAAGCGATGGAAACACCCCGGGAAGAAGTTGGAGCGGATCTGGATGAATTTTATGCCAGTGAGCGTCCGCGGGTTCTGGTTGTGGAGGATGACCAGGATACGGCCTTTTTGCTCAAGCAAATTCTTCGCCATGCTGGCTTCGATGTGCTCAGCGCTTCGAATGGGAAAGAAGCGCTCAACAAAGTCAGTCTCAGTTTTCCCGATTTGATCGTACTAGACTTGATGATGCCCGAGATGGATGGGTGGGAAACGGTAGATCGGCTGCGTGAAATTAGCAACACTCCCATCATTGTGGTGACTGCATTGACCAATAAAGATAATGTGGTTACCTGCTTGCAAAAAGGTGTGGATGACTACATGACCAAACCTTTTTACAAGGCAGAAGTGGTGGCACGGGTCAATGCCGTTTTACGTCGCTCAAAATCCAACCGCGAAGGTAACCGCTATGTCTTTCCGCAGATTGGGCTGGCAATTGATACACAAACCCGCGAAGTGCGCCTCCGCAATACGCGGATTCAATTGACCGGTAAGGAATTTGGTGTGCTGCTGATGCTTGCCAAACACGCACCGGAGATTGTGCATTACCAAAAAATTGCACAAGGGGTTTGGGGAAGGGACTTTCCGCAGGCGCGGCAGCGTATTAAGTATCTGGTATACCTGCTTCGCCAGAAATTTGAAGAAGTTGATCCTGCCTTTGCGGAGCGCATCATCAACATTGACCGCTTGGGTTATAAACTCAACACGGGTGAGGAATAATCCTGAGAGTAACAATACGAATACTGAACCATAGCAAAGTTTGTAGCGAGTGATTAACCGAAAATCAAAACCATTAGTTCTTATTGGTATTTTGTTCGTTTTGGTCGGGATTACCGGTTCGGTACTGTCTGTTGCTGAACTGGTGGGTGTACAATTTGCCAGTTTTGAAGATTGGGAACAAAATCAGGGTGAGACGGGGTTTATTCCACTTTCTGTGCCTTTGA
This sequence comes from Bellilinea sp., assembly GCF_053501535.1. NCBI lineage: Bacteria > Bacillati > Chloroflexota > Anaerolineae > Anaerolineales > Anaerolineaceae > Bellilinea > Bellilinea sp. Next base: position 18,209 of record NZ_JBRCOK010000168.1, read on the forward strand.
ATCTGGAAAGTGAATATGCACAAGAGGGTTTACCACCCCTGCCCACTTTGCCTGCCTTGCCGGAAATTACTCCCGGCTCAAGCAGCGGAAACGAGCCAAATTCACCCACTCCCATCCCGGTTTTTACGATTACTCCCCAGGCTACCCGACCGGCGGTCATCCCAACCCGTCTGATCATTCCATCTATTCAGTTAGACGCACCCGTTGTTCCGACCAAAGCCAAACAAACCCGAATTGGTGGGGAGGTGTACGAACAATGGCAGGCGCCCAACAAGTTTGCCGCAGGTTGGTATACCGGTTCGGCAGTTTTAGGGCAGGCAGGTAACACAGTGCTGGTTGGACATCATAACGTGGATGGCAAAGTCTTTGAAAATTTGCACAAGCTCCAACCCGGCGATGAAATTGTTTTGATTGGGGGTATGGTTGGTTATCGCTATCAGGTAGTCAATGTGATGATTCTGCCTGAGCGCAATGTGGACGTTCAGACACGGCTGGAAAATGCGCGGTGGATTCTGCCTTCTGAGGATGAACGGATTACGCTGGTTACCTGTTGGCCGGCATGGACGAATACCCACCGGTTGATCGTCGTTGCTCAACCGGTGGGCGAACCACTTACCATCTCTGAAGAACCTGCTGCTTATTGAATTGGATAAGTTGTCATGGCTTCAATCGGCCTGGCAATGATGAAGATGCGCCCCCATGAAAGCTCACCCTCTTTTTCAATACAGGTCTGCAGGACAAGTGTATCTTTTTGGGTGTAAATCTCGTAGAACAAGTCGGTTGCAGTGATTACTTTTTTGTCCGGGTCTGCAAGGTTGACGAATTTTGAATAAGGGCTGTTAGGGGTTAATGCCTGATAGCGGCGGATTTCCTCAATCTGATATTCCTGAAAGGTTTTATCGCCATACACAATGGTGAGAATATCACCTTCCTGAAATTTGAAAAAAGTCTGTCCCATCAGGTAGTTATGAGCCAGCAGCGCCGTTACCCCGTATTGACCCGCAAGACTGAATTGGGTCAATTTCTGTGGATCGGTGCTGACAAAACCAGGAGCGTTTTTTGGCTGCTGAATGATTTCTGCCTGCAATAGCACAGGATGAAAAAGGCCAACCGGCGAAGAGCTTTGTTGAGGTTTGGCAACCTGCTCAATAAATAATTCCAGCGGATCTTGAGTTAATTGAACAATAAAGGGCGGGCGTCCATCCAGATATACAGGTAATCCCGTGAGGGGGATTGTCTGTTCAAGGGGAACCATGATGGTATTAAGGAAAATGGGCAGCATCAGAAAAAAATGTTGTAATTTCACCATGATCATCTGTGGTCATTTTTTGGATTTTGTATTGTTTCAGTAATAATTTAGTATTATAACGGTGATAAATCAATATCAAATGCGGGGTTGTAAACTTTCTGTAAGTTATGAGGTCCTGACAGCCTATTTTGGAAAAATCACGATGTTGGGGACAGCGGCATGGTATAATTTAGAAAATTTTGACAGTCTGGCACTTGTTCAGGTTTTGAAGGAGAACACAATATGTCTGGTCATTCCAAGTGGGCAACCATTAAACGCAAGAAAGGTGCTATGGACGCCAAGCGCGGGCAATTGTTCACCCGCCTGACGCGGGAAATTGTCCTTGCGGCACGGGAAGGTGGAGGAGACCCGGCAACCAATTTCCGTCTCCGGCTAGCGGTTGAAAAAGCACGCAGTCAAAATATGCCAAAAGAGAATATTGAACGTGCCATTAAGCGAGGCACGGGAGAATCCAAAGACGGCGCTGCATTTGAAGAGGTCTTCTATGAAGGTTATGCTCCACACGGTGTAGCCTTAATGATCGAATGCGTCACTGAAAACCGCAATCGCACCGTTGCTGAGATACGCCATGTGTTGACTCGCGCAGGCGGCAGTTTGGGAGAGGCAGGTTCGGTTGCCTGGCAATTCAAACGCGCAGCATATTTTGCAGTTCCTGGCGATGAATCTGTCATGGAAAAATTGTTTGATGTTGCCGTTGTTGCTGGCGCTGAAGATGTCAATTACGATGACGGCACCATTGAGATTATTGGCCCGGTAGAATCGTTCAAAACCCTTTCGGATGCTTTGCGTCAGGCCGGTTATCAACCGGAAGACGCAGGTTTACGGATGATTCCGACCTCAGAAATGGAGCTTGGAACGGAGGAAACCTTGCAGGTCTTGCGGGCGGTTGAAAGCCTTGAAGATCTGGATGATGTGCAGAATGTGTATCACAATCTGCGCATTTCTGAGGAGGCAATGGCTACTCTGGCTGAGGAATAGCCCTCGTGTTGGTGGTGGGTATTGATCCGGGGGTTGCGACCACCGGCTACGGTGTGGTTCGTGATACAAGAAACGGAATTTTACTGGTGGATTATGGTGTTGTAACCACCCCACCCAACCTGGTTCTGGCACAGCGCCTATTATTGCTGCATCAGGAACTGGAAAAAATAATTCAACTCCACCGTCCGGAAAGTGCGGCGGTGGAGAAATTGTTTTTTCAAAAAAATGTGACCACTGCCATAGCAGTTGGGCAGGCAAGAGGTGTGGCCTTGCTGACGATGGCAGAAAATCAGATTGAAGTGAGTGAATACACTCCGCTGGAAGTCAAACAGGCAGTTGCTGGTTATGGATCTGCCGATAAAAAGCAGGTTCAGTACATGGTCAAGGCAATACTGAATATGGAAGTGATTCCAACACCTGACGATGCAGCCGATGCACTGGCAATTGCCATTTGTCATCTGCATAGTGTGCGATATAAAAATTTGGAAAAATGATTACCAGCCTATCCAACCCAACCATCAAACAAATCCGAAAATTGCGTGAGCGGAAGGAACGGCAGCAAAGTGGTTTATTTTTTGTTGAAGGTTTGCGGATTGTGGGTGAAGCGCTGGATTCAAACTGGCACATCGAACTCTTGATTTACAGTCCGACATTATTAAACAGCCTTTTTGGTCAACAACTGATAGAAAAGTTTCAAACCTCTGGCGGTAGAGTGTTACCTGTCAGTGAAGAAGTGTTTATTTCTCTTTCTTCCAAAGATGGACCCCAGGGAATCGCAGCCGTGATTCATCAAAAGTGGACTGAATTGGAGGATATCGTGCCTCAGGATGAGGAAATTTGGGTAGCCCTGGATTCGGTGGCAGACCCGGGCAATTTGGGGACAATTCTGAGGAGCAACGATGCAGCCGGCGCAAGGGGGGTGATCCTGTTGGACCAGTGTACCGATCCCTATGACCCGATAAGTATCCGCGCCAGTATGGGGGCGGTTTTCAATCAGGTGTTGATCAGGGCCAGTTTTCAACAGTTCGCTAATTGGAAGAAGATCCATTCCATCCCTGTCATTGGCACTTCAGATAAGGCCAAAATAGACTACCACTTTTTCGATTATCCCATCCGCATGGTTTTACTGATGGGCAGTGAGCGGCATGGCTTGCAGGAAAAGCACTTTGCCATTTGCGATGAAATGGTGGCAATTCCCATGCTGGGTAAAAGTGATTCTCTTAATCTGGCAGTGGCAACAGCGTTGTGTGTATATGAAATTTATAATAAGAGGCGGGAAAATCGTCTACGACAGGAGGGCAATTCAATTTCATGATCGTTCATCTGCAAGGCGAAGTGGTTAGAAGCGACCGAGACAGTCTGGTGATTCAAGTTGGAAGCATTGGGGTAAAAGCGTTTGTACCGGTTACCACCGCACGGCAAACGCGGGTTGGGGATGCTGTTTTTTTGCATACCCATCTGGTTGTGCGCGAAGATGGATGGTCGCTTTATGGTTTTGAAACCGAAATGGAGAGGGACTTTTTCATCCTTCTACTGGGCGTGAATGGCGTTGGTCCGCGGATGGCGTTATCCATCCTTTCCACCCTTTCAGTGGAAAATATTCGTCAGGCAGTATTCAACGAACAGGCCGAACTTTTTGCGCGTGTGCCGGGGGTTGGCAAACGGACAGCCCAAAAAATTTTATTGCACTTACAGGGTAAAGTGGGTGAGGGAGGTCCCCTACAGCAGGCTATTAGCCTTATGGATGTTGACCTGCAAGTTTTAGAAGCCCTGACGGCGTTGGGCTATAGCGTCGTTGAAGCCCAAAGTGCAATTCAATCTCTGCCGCGGGATGCTTCTGAAGATGTGGAAGAGCGATTGCGGCTTGCTCTTCAATTTCTTTCGAAGTAAAAAAGGATAAATTTGTCCACGCCTGCAACTGGACAAAGGTCTTTCTTTCTAGTATGATTTAACCCGTTAAGTTGGGAAACAGACGTATTTCGTTCGCAGTAATTTTGCCCGTCCAACCTCATTTTCTTTCGGAGGCTCAATGAGCGACCTGATCAAACAATTAACCAACGACCTTCAGGAAAAGATTCAATCCTATCAGCCACATCTGGAGATCCGCAATGTTGGAACCGTTATCGAAGCGGGAGACGGTATTGCGCAAGTTGAAGGGCTGGCTGGGGTGCAATCCCAGGAACTGGTAGAATTTGAAAACGGCGTGATGGGGATTGCTTTCAATCTTGAAAAGGACAGGGTTGGCGTTACCATTTTAGGGGATTACCTGACCGTTTCCGAAGGGATGCAAGTCCGGTCTACCGGCAGAATTGCCTCCGTGCCGGTTGGAGATGGATTAATTGGACGGGTAGTCAACGCTTTGGGCGAACCCATTGACGGCAAAGGTCCAGTTGTTTTCAATCGATTCCGACCTCTGGAACGAATTGCACCGGGTGTAGTTGAACGGCAGGATGTGGATACACCGGTGCAAACCGGTATCAAAGCGATTGACGCCATGATCCCGATTGGGAGAGGGCAGCGGGAGTTGATTATTGGCGACCGCCAGACCGGTAAAACGGCTATAGCAATTGATACAATCATCAATCAAAAAGGCAAAAATCTGATTTGCATTTACGTTGCCATCGGTCAAAAAAAGGCTGCAATTGCCCGCACAATTGCATTACTGGAACGCTACGGCGCCATGGCGCATACTGTTGTGGTCATGGCGGCAGCGGATGAGCCGGCAGCCATGCAATACATTGCTCCTTATGCAGGCTGTGCCATCGGTGAAGAGTTTATGGAAAGCGGGCGTGATGCACTGGTAATTTATGATGACCTTTCCAAGCACGCCTGGGCATACCGACAGATTTCGTTGTTGCTGAGGCGGCCGCCGGGACGCGAGGCATATCCTGGTGATGTTTTCTATCTGCACTCCCGTCTTTTAGAGCGGGCAGCACGGCTTGCAACCCATTATGTGATTGTGCCCAAAACCTTTGAAGGGTCAAAAGCCAAAGCGGAAGATGGGGTGGATGGCAAAGAATATCGCGGTCCGCTGGCTAAACACGATGCCGAACAAGCCCTGAAAGCCCTGCCGGATGCCGATCAGTATAAAGTGTTACCGGTGGAAGGAACCGGCGGCTCATTAACGGCTTTGCCAATTATTGAAACCTTATTAGGTGATGTTTCTGCCTATATTCCCACCAACGTTATTTCCATTACGGATGGGCAGATTTATCTTGAATCCAACCTGTTTAATGCAGGTATCCGACCGGCCATTAATGTGGGTATTTCGGTATCCCGCGTGGGTGGTGATGCCCAAACCAAAGCGATGAAACAGGTTGCCGGCCGGTTGCGTCTGGACATGGCTGCTTTTCGAGATCTGGCGGCGTTCGCACAATTTGGCTCCGATCTCGACAAAGCCACCCAGGCACAGTTGAACCGCGGTTTGCGTTTGCAGGAAATTCTTAAACAGCCGCAATACGAACCCATGTCATTGGAAAATCAGGTGATGGCCTTGTATGCAGGGGTTAACGGGTTTGTTGATCATGTGCCGGTGGATCGGGTCAAGGCGTGGGAAAATGCTTTCCTGCGTTACATGGAATCTTCTCATCCCGATATCGGGAAAGATATTCAGGAGAAGAAATTGATTACTCCGGAAACCGAAGCCCGGTTAAGAGAAGCGATTCAGGGTTTTAACGCGGGGTGGGTATAAATAAGGCTGCGAGTTGAGGAAGACGAATGCCATCTATTCGTGAAATGCGGCTGCGAATTCGCAGCATCAAAAATCTGGCTCAGGTTACACGGGCGCTGGAAACAGTAAGCGCCAGCAAGGTGAGAAAGGCGATTCAGGCCAATGAGCAGACCCGGCCATATGCCAAAAAAGCCTGGGAAGTGCTGGTGCATCTTTCCCGGCAGCCGGGGAGAAAAAACCTGCATCCCTTGCTGGCGGATAGAGAAGAAGCCAAGAAAGATTTGGTGTTGCTGGTTACCTCTGATCGTGGTTTGGCGGGGGCCTACAATGTCAACATTGTGCGCCATACCCTGATTGCAATGCGCGAACATGATGTTCCAGCGGTATTTGTCACGATTGGTAGAAAAGGCCGAGACATGCTGATTCGCCGGCGCAGGCCGGTAATTGCTGAATTCAGCGGTTTGCCGGTCAATCCCTCGTTCAATGTGTGTGCGCCCATTGGAAAACTGGTGGTGGATGAATACCTGAGTGGAAATGTGGATGAAGTTTTTATTGCCTACACCGAGTTTATCAGCATGCTCAAACAGGAACCGGTCATCCGCCGCTTACTGCCATTAAAACCAGAAGAGGATTCAACCATCCAGTACATGAGTTCACCAACCGCTTCCAGCCGGGTATTTTCTTACGAGCCGGGAGCCGAAGAATTACTGGATGAAATTATCCCCCGCTTCACCGCATTGCAGATATATCAGGCTATCCTTTCAGCGCAGGCAAGTGAACATGCAGCCCGCATGGTTGCCATGCGCAATGCAACCGACAGTGCAAAAGAGTTGGTTGGAGTTTTGCAAATTGAATACAACAAAGCCCGGCAGGCTTCAATTACAAATGATATTCTGGATATTACTGGAGGCGCTGAAGCACTGGCTCAGGCAACCGCAGAAAGATAAGTAAGCAATTTCTGAGAGACAGATGGAGGAGTATTAAAGATTATGGAAAAAGCAACCGGTCGAGTGGTTCAAATTCTGGGTGGTGTAGTGGATGTTGAATTCCCGGCGGATGACCTGCCTGAGTTATATGAAGCCGTTGAAGTTGAGCGGGATGGTAAAGACCCCCTTATCTTAGAAGTGGAAAAACAATTACCCGATAGCTGGGTGCGCTGTATTGCCATGGATTCAACCGATGGGCTGGTGCGAAATTTACCGGCACGTCGAACTTACGCCCCCATTAAAGTGCCGGTTGGAGAAGCCACGCTCGGTCGCATCTTCAATGTGCTTGGCAAACCGGTGGACAACCTTGGGCCGGTTGTTTCCGATACTTATTACCCCCTTCATCGTCCTGCACCGACTTTTGCCGAACAATCAACGCGCGTCGAGGTCTTTGAAACCGGGCTGAAGGTGATTGACCTGATTGCGCCATTTACAAAAGGTGGTAAAACGGGCATTTTCGGCGGAGCAGGCACCGGCAAAACCGTCATCATTATGGAATTGATTCGCTCAATTGCCACTGTGCATCAGGGAAATTCGGTTTTTGCTGGTGTGGGTGAACGAACCCGGGAAGGAACCCAACTGTACCGCGAAATGCTGGAATCGGGCGTCATGAAAGATACCGTGATGGTCTTTGGGCAAATGAATGAACCGGCAGGTGTACGCCTGCGGGTTGCTCTTACGGCGCTTTCCATGGCAGAGTACTTCCGTGATCAGGGCAGGGATGTGTTGTTGTTTATTGATAACATCTTTCGGTTTACCATGTCTGGCTCGGAGGTTTCGGCTCTTTTGGGTCGTATGCCCTCGGCGGTGGGTTACCAGCCGACCCTGGCAACCGAGATGGGCGAGTTGCAAGAGCGGATTACCTCAACCCGCAACGGCTCGATCACCTCAATGCAGGCGGTGTATGTACCGGCAGATGACTATTCCGATCCGGCGCCAGTGGCAACCTTTACCCATCTGGATGCTACCATTGCATTGGAACGTTCTATTGTAGAGAAGGGCATTTTCCCGGCCGTAGATCCACTGGCATCCACCTCACGTATTTTGGACCCAAACATTGTAGGTCAAGAGCATTACACCACTGCCCGTGAAGTTCAGCGGGTGCTGCAGCGATACAAAGACCTTCAGGATATCATTGCCATTTTGGGTATTGACGAACTGAGTGAAGATGACAAACTAATCGTTTCCCGTGCGCGGAAAATTGAACGATTTTTCTCGCAACCGATGTTTGTGGCTGAAAAATTCACCGGACGTCCTGGCCGCTATGTGCCCCTCAAAGAAACGGTGCGCGGTTTTCGAGAAATTCTGGATGGTAGTTGTGATGATTTGCCTGAGCAGGCCTTCTACATGGTTGGAACGATTGATGAAGCCCGTGAACGAGCCAAAGAACTGGCATAAGTGAGTTGAAAGATGCCGATTCGCTGTGAAATTGTTTCGCAAGACCGAATAGTCTATCAGGACGATGTGGATATCGTTGTTCTGCCGGGCGTGGAAGGGGTAATGGGTATTCTTCCAAATCACTCTCCTCTGCTGACCATTTTGAAATACGGCATTATTACGGTGCGCAAAAAGGGTGAAGAGCAGTTTTTTACTGTTGCCGGCGGGGTGGCGGAAGTCCTGCCGGAAGCGGTTGTCATTCTGGCTGATGCCGCCGAAAATGTGATGGAAATCAACCTGGCACGCGCGGAAGAAGCCCGTCGTCGGGCGGAAGAATTGCTCAGTAAAATCAGTGATGTGGATACGGATGAATACCTGGCAGCGCAAGCTGCCTTACGCCGAAGTACTTTGCGGATCAGCGCTGCACAACGTTATCGTAGTGGGCAGCCCCGAATAGGCGGCGGTTAGGACATTCAGGGTATAATGAAAAGAAGGTGCCACTTGAGGGCATCTCATCTTTGTGAACGGAAGGATTAAGAGCGATATGCCTGCATTTTCAAGGGAATTGGGCATTGATTTGGGCACGCTCAATACCGTAATCGCCGAAGGCAATCAGATTTTACTGCAAGAGCCTACCGTGGTTGCGATTGTGGTTCAAGAACAAAAAATGGTCGAGTGGGGTCAGGCTGCCCGTGATATGATGGGGCGTGTGTCCGATAGTATCGAAGTGGTGCGACCTTTGCGGCATGGCGTGATTGCCGAGTTTGAAATTACTGAGAATTTATTACAATATCTGGTCAAGAAAATTTGTGGGCCAATGCTGATCTTTCGCCCTCGCATCATTTTGACTGTGCCTTATGGGATTACCAGCGTTGAAACCCGCGCAGTCCATGAGGCCGGACTTGGCTCCGGCAGCCGAGAAGTTTTACTCATCAAACAGCCGCTGGCTGCTGCGTTGGGAATTGATCTCCCTATCAATACCCCATCGGGTAATATGATCATTTCGCTTGGGGGCGGGACAAATCAGGTTGCCATCCTGGCGATGAATGACATTGTAACCGCAGAAACCTCCCGCACCGGCGGATTGTACATGGATGAAGCCATTGTCAATTATGTGCGAAAAAAGTTTGGGGTAATTATCGGTCAAACCACCGCCGAATTGCTCAAAATTCGAATTGGGGCCGCAATTCAATTAGAGCAACAATTAACCATGGAAGTGCAGGGCCAGGATCAGGTAACCGGATTGCCCAGACCCGTTAACCTGACCACGGATGATATTGTAGATGCTTTACAGGAACCTCTGGATGAAATTGTTGCATTGGTCAAACGGGTTCTTGAAAAGACGCCTCCCGAATTAATCTCTGATATCATTGACCGCGGGGTGGCGTTGTGCGGAGGGGGTGCGTTACTGCGCGGGATGGATAAATTTTTAACCAAGTCATTGGGTATTCCAGCATACCTTGTGGATAATCCGCTTACCTGCACTGCCGAAGGGGCTTGTCGGGCGCTGGCAATGAGGGATACGCTGCGGCGAAGTTTAATCAATTTTTAGATCTGCGGCCTTTTTCCGGTTATTCCAGATAATAGGTCATGTGCTGGAGTTTAATAATCGGGTCAATGTTCTCCACATGAATCCCGATGGGTAAATTTAGGCTGATTGGGGCATAGTTAAGAATGGCGCGAATGCCAGCCTTGACCAGTTCTTCTGCTACTGTTTGAGCAACAGCGGCCGGGACTGTCAGCATAGCGATTTTTATTCCCAATTGAGGGATGATTCGTTTCATTTCGCGGCTGTCTTGAATGACAAGGCCGGCAATTTTTTTACCTATTTTTTCCGGGTCGTTATCAAAGGCAGCAGTGATGCGAAAACCGTGTTCCGCAAAGCCCTGATAGCGGGCAAGCGCATTGCCTAAATCTCCCATACCCACCAGGGCAAGATCCCATATTCTGTTTAATCTTAAGATCATTTGCAACTGTTCAACCAGATAGGCAACCGAGTATCCCGTGCCTTGTTTGCCAAATTCTCCAAATTGAGAGAGATCTTTGCGAATTTGGGCCGCCGAAATGCCAATTGCTTCACCCAACTCCTGAGAAGAGGTGGTTTTAATTCCTTCACGATGCATATGCTCTAAGGCTTGTAGATAGCGGGGTAGTCTCCCAACAACAATATCGGGAACGGTTCTGGTGATCATTTGACCTCGCTGGTAAACAAGATTGAACTCAGTTTAACTTGGTTTAATTTTACATTAACTATCCATTTTTTGTGCGGATTTTCACAGGAAAAAAATTAGCACATGGGAGTGCTGTTCCATGTGCTATGGTGTCAAGGAAAAAGTTTGAGCGAATCAGTCTCGATTGCGTCCCGTTAGCAAGAAGACATAGTAAAGAATGGTGGAAATGGCTTGCACAGCTGCCGCAACATAGGTCAGAGCTGCAGCATCGAGAACGCTATTAACCCCGCGGATCTCTTCGTTGTAAATTGTCCCAGAAGTGGCTAACCAGGCTTTGGCGCGCCGTGAGGCGTCAAACTCAACCGGCAGCGTAATCAGCGCAAAAACCGCCGCCAGAGCAAAGAGTCCGATTCCCAGCCAGGCAATAGAGGTGCCAATTGTCGGGGAGAGGAAAAAGCCGATAATAAAGATTATGGGGCCCAACCAGCTGCCAATTTGTACACCCGGTACCAATGCGGAGCGCAGCTGGAGCATGGCGTAACCACTGGCATCCTGAATGGCATGTCCTGCTTCGTGTGCAGCCACACCTGCTGCTGCAACGCTGTTGCTTTGATATACTTGCGGGCTCAAACGTAAGACTTTGACACGCGGGTCGTAGTGATCACTCAAAAAGCCTTGTGACGGCTCAACTCGAACATGGGCCAGGCCAACCGAATCGAGCATTCGGCGGGCAATTTGGGCGCCGGTCAAACCAGCGTAGGTCCTTACGCGGGAATATTTATTAAAAGCGCTTTGAACTCTAATTTGAGCCCAAAAGCCCAATATGAGCGCTGGCAGTGAGAAGAGGATGTATAAACCGTACCCTCCAAACATCAGTTCCATTGTCTAGTCCTCCATGTTAACACTTTTGTTCTCTGCATTGTCCAGAATATCGAAATTATTTATACCAGACAAGTATTAGTAGAATGTTAACAAAGGATAGATTAAAAATTAGTGCGCCCGCCGAGACTCGAACTCGGGCTCTTACCTCCGGAGGGTAATGTGATATCCACTTCACTACGGGCGCAAAAAATCCGTTATTCCGATGTGCCTAGATTTTACCACGCTTTCGGCGGCGGGCAAGATTTTGAATTAACCCAC
>NZ_JBRCOK010000169.1:0-8939 GCF_053501535.1 Bellilinea sp.
GGGGACGGGAGAACCGGCAGTTCCAGGGTCGGAAGCGGTGCAGGCGTCGGCTCCGGGAGCACGCGGCAGGCGGTCAGGAGAAGCGAGAGGGAGAGAAGGATCATGAAGCGCTTGAGCATATTTCCCCACGGTGAGTGAATGGTGGTTTAATTATAGGGGATAATAGAACAAGGGATTATCCCAAATTGCAATGGATTTTGGTATACTAACCACACGTTCATGAAACTCATCATTCAAATTCCTTGTTATAACGAGGCCGAAACCCTGCCGCTGACGCTATCGCAGCTTCCTCAGCAGATTGCGGGTGTGGATGAAATTGAATATCTGATCGTAGATGATGGCAGCACGGACAACACAATAGAAGTAGCGCGGCAAGCCGGCGTTCATCATATTGTTCAGATAAAAAAGCATGCCGGGTTGGCAAATGCTTATCGCACTGGGCTGGATGCCTGTATTCGATTAGGGGCCGACCTGATTGTAAACACCGATGCCGATAATCAGTACCACGCTGAAGATATCCCGTTGTTAATCCAACCGATCCTCGAAGGTAAAGCCGAGCTGGTCATCGGAGATCGAGGAGTAGCCAATTTAGAAACATTTTCACCGCTTAAACGACAGCTACAAAAGTGGGGGAGCAAAGTTGTTTCAAAAGCTGCAGGATTAGAAATACCCGATGCCACCAGCGGCTTTCGTGCCATGACCCGTGAGGTCGCCTTGCGCACCAATGTACTCAGCAACTATTCCTACACCCTGGAAACGCTGATCCAGGCCGGCAGCCAGAATTTTGCAATCTTCAGTGTGCCGGTACGTACCAATCCACCCCAACGGCCTTCACGGCTGATGCGCAGCATCACAGAATACCTGACCCACTCCACGGTAACCATAGTCCGCGCCTACACAATGTACCGGCCGTTGAGGGTATTCACCATCATAGGCAGTATTTTAATTGGAATAGGGATGATCCCTGCGATACGGTTCGTCTACTTTTTCTTTATAGGTCAAGGTGAAGGTAAGATTCAATCCCTGTTACTCGGTGCCGTGTTGATCATTGTGGGCTTTCAGACGCTATTGATAGGGCTGGTAGCAGATTTGATTAGTTTTAACAGGAAGATAGAAGAAGAAATCCTCTACCGACTACGAAAAAAAGAAATATCATTCGAGAACTCGGCTCAACAAGATTAGATTTAACCATCTTTGATAAACATCCCCACTAATAACCAGATACCTTCTGAGAGAAGAGATACAAAACGAGATGATACCGCAACAATAAGTGCCGTTTCGCTAGAGATGCCCATAAATTGAACCAAAAGCAACCTGAATAAAACTTCACGAACTCCCATACCAGCAGGAACAAACAAAACCAAAAACCCCCCAAGCCACGCAGCACAAAAAACCAGGGTTGTCCTCCAGAGATTACCCACTGACCAAAGAGATAGAAGATCAGCCGACTCACTAAAAACAGCAATCAATCCCATTGTCATTAAACCCATAAGCGCCCAGTTAATAGAAAAAATCAGATTGCCTAACAACCATCTTGGCAATGGGAAATGATACTCTTGAGCCGAAAAAGAAAAATGTCCCGGAAGTTGCTTTCGGATAAATTCAAAGAGATACCACATTGCGAAGATCGAAAAGGACGCAGAGAAAAGATATAATCCAAAATTTACTTTTGATAAGTAGCCCGATAACAAGAATAACGCCGCAGAAAATGGAATTAACACCTCCAAAATAGAACTGAAAATGTTCATTTTATGATCAGTGTTAAAATTTGAAACCAGCCATTCGCCTCGACTCAAGTATCCCCATATTGAACCCGGGATATATCGGGGTAAAAATGTCCTTGGAAAATGTTTGAGAGTATCCCTGAGCGGTATAAAAATATTTAACCCCTCTAAGATTAGCTTCCAATTGACCATTTGAAGAAAATTGAATGCTAATCCAGAAAAGAGGATAAGTAAAAAGGGTAAGTATGAAAGAAATATTATTTTTGAGTCTATTAATTTTTCAACGCTTTGAAAGAGTTGCCAAATAAATAAACCAAGACCAATCCAAATACCTATTTGTTGAATTCGGCGACGAATTAGCGAGTTTTCTTTACACATTCAAGATTGCTTTTCCGCCCGTAAACGTAAAATTATTAGATGTCCAAACGCAGGTAGAAATTTACTCAAATAATTCTCAAGCGGAGAATAAGCTTTGTATATCAAATTCATCCACGATGCTGATAATCCTTTTTCCCTATAATGAAGGGGCGGTAAATACCAAACCCCCCTGATTTTCTCCACCTTGAAATAGGGGGATAGTTCACTTGTATATTTCTTTAAAGTTTTCCAATCATCATATATTTGTCCCGAAGAATGAATCGACTTCCTTAAGACTTTTTCTGCAATCCACCGAACCAAACCAAATAAAGAATGCCAATTAGGGGAACTCACAATTAAGATACCAGAAGGCTTAATAATCCGATAGATTTCTCTAACTGCACGATCAATATCTGGAATATGTTCAAGAACCTCAGAACATACAATAACATCAAAAGAATTGTTTGGTAAGGGGATATCAAGTGAGTTCCCTACAAATCTCAAAAAGTTGTGTTTTTTTAACCTGTTTACTGCATACCATGATAAGTCAAAAGCATAAACTCTTTGATCAAAGATGTTTGCGTCCTGACGAGCACCACATCCGATAATAAGGACTCGTTCCCCATATTCATTTATCAATTGTCGAATATAATTGACTCTCAATTGATCATAAATTTGATAAGCAGGATTTTCTTCCTGCTCTCTTTTGTACAATTCATCATAAAATTTTCTCAAATTTAAATCATCTAAAGGATTTATCTTTTTCATGTTGTCTAATATTATAACAATAGCCAAAGGCTAATCCAAAGGTGTTATTGCTTTTTTCTAAATTGTCGGTAGTATTGTTAATGTAAACATTCACACAAGGAGGATTTCTTAATGAATATCAACAAATTAAGAATTTGTATGCTATTGATACTGAGTATCATCTTGGGGATTACCGTGCCTGTCGACGCCAATTCACTTATGGCAGCGACTTCCAAAGTTCTCAGTACAAATTATACTCTAGTAAACATGAGCACCACAGATGATGCTTCCGTCACTGTAACCTACTTAAAAAGTGATGGGAGTGTGTGGCCAACTGAGGCAGGCAACCAAAGTTTTTCAATTCCGAAAAATTTTGGACAGAAAATTGTTGCCCAATATTTTGATAATACAATGTCAGCTGGCCAAGGATCAGCAGTGATTAGTTCAACTCAGCCATTAGGTGCTGTTGTCCAGATCCTTGCTAGGAATCAAACACCTTCATCAGGGGCTTACTCAGGTGTGACCTCACCAAGTTCTAGCTATTATGCGCCATTGGTCCAAAAGAACTTGAACACAGCAAGCGGTGTTTCAAACAGCATTCTAGTAATACAAAACGCTGAGGAAACAAATCAGCAGGTTACCATAAATTTTATTGCCTATCCAGGCATTGGTGGCATTTCCAATCACACAAAAACGGCTAATATTCCAGGCCGATCCTCGTTTTACTATGATGTTACTTCAGAAAACTTATTAGAGAACGGCTGGACTGGTTCAGCCGTTGTGAATGCAGAAAGCGGGAAAAAAATAGTTGTTGTCGTAAATACTTTTCTCGGTCCTGATACTTTAACTACATATAACGCATTTCCTATTGAAGCAGCAGGAAAGAATTGGGGAATTCCACTTTTTACTTCCAGGTTAGCAAACGGATTGAATACATCTGTTTCTATCCAGAATGTTAGCGGGTCTACGATACCCGCCAATGGTATTACTGTATCTTGTAAGGCAGGTACTGGTTTTTCACCATCTACATTCACCAAACAAAACACTGGCTCTATACCTAACAACTCGGCCTTTGCCGTAAATCCTGTTGTTGATAATAGCATACCCGGTAACTGGAGTGGCTCTTGTAGAGTATCTTCAACAGGAAATGTAGTGGTTATTGTGACATTAAGAAGCCCTGGTTTCAATTCCAACTCAGGAGCTTACGAGGCTTTCAATATTGATCAAAGTTCAAATAGCCGTGTTGTTATTCCGCTTATGTCTAAACGTCAAGCAAATGGATTTGCAACAGTAGCTACCATTCAGAATTTAGACACTAATAACGCTGCAAATGTAAAACTAACTTATACCCCGGGAAGTGGCTACACCGGCAGCCTCACACCGATTGTGTTAAATAAGACCATACCAGCGGGTGGAAATCTGATCCAAAATTTCCGGTTGGTATCTGACGTTCCTGAGGTGCCTGATGGTTGGTTTGGTACGCTTGTGGTTGAACCTGTTGGAACACCACGTCCAATTGTGGCTTTTGTACAACTCACAAATATCACTAATCCCCCTGGAGATACTCTCTTAACTCATAATGCCTTCACCTTGCCATAGACCCTCTTTTTGACTAAAATTAGCAGACCATCACGCGTGATGGTCTGCTAATTTTTAATTTTTCAATCAAAATTGGTAAAAAGAGATGAAAAAATATTTTCTAGTTCTTATTATGTTATTTTTCTTATCTCCATCTTGTAATATCAAAAACTCAACGTCTAATTCAGGTTATCCTATAGACGCTCACCAAACAGATATTGTGGAGGTTTACCCAAAAGATAATACAATAACATCTTCATTTGAATTACCAGATTTTCCTAATGACGCACCAGAGCCTTCTGAGAGTTTTGGTTCAATTAGTGGGACTTTATATTCATTTACGACGGGAATCACGCTAGCACAAACATATTTTTACTTAACTCCCGGTGATGGTCCGGATAAAAGAAATATGCCACCGTTGTTAGTTGGACCAAGGGAAGAAGATATTCAAGGAATAACCGACGAAAAAGGTCAGTTTTTTATTAAAAATATACCACCTGGAACCTATTTTCTTATCATAGAAGCACCTTATAGCTTCTCTCCCGCTGTAATTTCCGCCTCCAATTTTACCCCCCTGTTATTAGAAGTTAAAGCTAATGAAAAGTATCCGCTGGGGGTAGTTTATGTTTCATGGCCATAGACTTATCTGATTGTACATTGGTAATAGATATCTATTAATTTTCTTCCAATTTGATCCCAGCTAAATTTCTTTATAAATTCAAGACAGTAATCACTTTTTTCTTTCCATAGTTGCTCATCATTTAATGCTTCTAACAGGATTTTGCTCAATTCGTTTATATCTCCTGCTGTAAATAACCATCCATTCTTATTATCAATGATCTCGGGAATCCCACCAACTTTTGAACCAATACAAGGTGTTCCAACAGACATTGCTTCTAGCAAAACTACTCCTTGCCCTTCTTGATATGAAGGTAAAACAAGGATTCTGGATTTTCCCATCCATTCAATAGTTTCAGAATGCGGAAGAGCCCCCAAAAAATGGATCCTATTTTTTACATTACTTTTTTGTGCCGCTAATTTTAAACCTACTATTTCCTTACCTTCACCAATAAATACTAACTCTACTAAAGTGTTAATCTTCGAAATTCTCAAGAAGGCTTCAAATAAATCTTTCACTCCCTTTGATTCGACTATGGATCCAACAAACAGTATGATTGGCTCTCTTTTCGTAGTCTTAATGGGTGATAAATTGATGCCATTACTTATTATTTTCACACGATTTGGCTCTATTCCCAGATCAATAATTTTTTCAGCCAAAGCCTTTGACGGGGTAATAACAAATTTTGCTGTCATCAAAACAATCCTCGAAATAAACCTGAAGATTGGGTTTTGTAAGCCCTGAAACACATCACTCCCATGAACAGTAATTACAAAAGGTTTAGAATTTATAAATTGAGACAACATCACCACTGCCGCAGATAATGTCCAATGTGCATGGATGACATCCACTTCTTTCTTATTTTTCATTACTGCAATAAGATGTTTAATAACAAACGGAATAATTTCCAGCTTTGCAAATGGATAAGTTTTCCATGCGTAGGGAATGCCAGCACTATCCCTTCTAAGCACTTCCCACTTATCTGGCAAATAACGAGGACGAAAAACCTCAATTCCCTCTATTTCCTCATATTCTTTTACACCGGGACTGTGCATTGCAACAACCTTAATAGAACAACCTGCATTTCTAATTGCGTTTGCCATTTCATAGATAAAAGCGCCTCGACCATCATCTTTCCAGCGCGGAAAAGCAGTTGTTACAAATAGAACTTTTAGTTTTATCTTTTCTTTGCAAGAAATTGAACATGCCATGTTATGAACTCCCTCAAGAATGGTATTTTGGTGGTATTGATCGGCATCCATCTAGTTGATACATCAATAATTTTGATTGGTAAAGACTCAAGAATATTCTCTACTTTTGAAATAGATAATTTATAAAGCCCCCATGTTTGAAAAAAATCGTTTATAGATTTCGGATTTTCAATCACCCCCCTTTGTCTTAACCAAGCATTGAGATGCCTTTTTTTTCGCATCATGAATAAACGAACAGCTACCTTATCTCCAAACCAATGAAATGGCGAAAAATGATGTCCTCCAATTGGCGAATAAAAAGGTGGAAAACTTAAATACAAAAAGCCATCTTGCTTTATTACTCTTAAGATCTCCTGTAGTAGCAATTCTGGCGATTGAACATGTTCAATCAAACTTGAACAGACAACTACATCAAAGCAATCGTTTGGATAAGGCAATCTTAAAGCATTACCAATTACATGACATTTTGATGGTATAAAAACTAATGGTACATCTAAATCCAAGGTATAAACTTTCGCCCCTTCTTCGGAAAAGGAGGAGTCGTATCCACCAAGTCCACTACCTACATCTAGCAATATGGTATTGTTTATAAACACACCCTTATTTCTTAGGTACTCAACCAATAATTTACCTTGGTACTTTTCAAAATTAAAATACGCTTGTGGAGAACGACGCCTAATTCTAGCAATCTTGAGAAGATTGCACCAATCAATTATTGCCTTAAGATATTTGTTTTTCATCTTACTAACTTCCCAAAGTTTATCCGATAAACCCTGATTTGGTCTTTCTCATATAAAACCTCCAACTCATATTCTAAATTTAGATCTTTGGAATCAACCTTAATTTCTCCGCCTCCCCCATCATAAATGTATTCGATTCTTGCTCTCGACAACAACTGAAGTGCCTCTTCGGAAGTCAAGTCACCGTTAAGTTTATGAATCTTAACCACCTTCTCCAAGGGATTCGGGTGATCAAACCGTTCAATATTACTTGTCATTGGGTAAGTAACAACACACCGCTGAGCCAATACTGGCAACCACCCACCAGCATCGCTTCCTATAATAAAATTCGTGGAGAATTCAAACCGATAAGTACTAATCATAAAACAGGCATCCTCAGGGGTATTTTGCTTTATCCATTTTGCTGCTTCAATATCCTCTGGTTTGACATAGGCTGCAGCCGGTACATTTAATAACCCATTCATGTGAAATGCGCCCCATAAACAAGCCAATAAAAATATACTCGGAAGCAAAATCTTCTTAGTAATAGAATATTTTATTTTTTCAAGATTATTGATCCCCCATCCGATCATTATTGCAATAGGTATATATGAAGAAGAAATCACCGTTACAGGATCGATGGTAGTGTACTTAAGACCTCTCGTAATCCAAGAAGATACAAGCAATAGAATCAGCCAAAAGAAAATCCATAAACCCACTCGATCCCGTTTGAGAATCGTCCACGCTCCGAATAAGGCAAAGGCACCTATTAATATTTCGTTTGTAGGATACTCAAGCGCAGTTGTACCTAACCGTGATATTGAGAAAAAAGACTCGGCAGGTACTGAATATTGGGCTGGATACCCCACAAACTGGTTTAGATAGACCTGCAGAAACCACGGCCAGACGAAAAACACTACAAGGAATGAAATCAAGCCAATAAACAATAATCGAGCCCTCAGAGATTGAAAATTATGTTTTATTCTCCAAAAATTGAAAATTTCCCATATCATTACCGCAACAATCCCCATAATCGTGACCCGATAATGCGTCAATGACAGACCGCTGGCAAGAATTGATATGAGAAATATCTTCCATTTGCTTACGTCATTATCGTGCGCAGTTACATATTCAGCGATAAATACTGATAACAAAATCAAACCAAGAGTTTGAGGATATCTGCCCCATTCCAACATTGCGGTTGGAAACACTGCAATAAGGGAAGGAATAATGCCAGCAAAACTCATTGCGGCTTCACTTTGAAAAACCCTCCAAGAAAAATAAGCCGCAGCCAAACCGGACAAACTTATCAAAATTGGTGCAAGAACCAAAACAATTAACCTTGGTTCCCAACCACTTAGAAGCGATAAAACAGCTGCCAACGTATGAAACCCAAAGTGATAATTAAAAGTAATGATTTCGGGGTATGCAGGTGAATAATTATTGGGTAAGCCTTTATTCCAGATAATCAATTGAGTAATCAAAGTATGATGATTACTATCGCTCCCCAGACCAACTACCATATGACGCAGAGCAAACATATTAATAAACAGAGAACTGATCAGCGCGAGCACAAGGAAAACTTCCCATATATCAGGACCAACAAGTTCAATTTTTTGATTTTGTTTCTCTCTGATTACGCCAATCACCCAACCACTAATTGAAATAAGATAAACAAACCATGGGTAAAGAACATTTATCTTGAAAAAGCGAAGATAGGCTAAAAAAATTGACCAGAATGCTACCGATAGAACAAAAGCAAATATATAGAGCAAACTAATTCGAAACTTGGTATTAATTTTTAAGAAACTTAATATTCCAACACCTGGCCCAATAAATATTAAGCCCGAAAGGATCAATTGAAACCATTGACCAGCTTGCACGTCAATCAACATTTTACATTCCGGTTTGGTGGTATTATAAAAACGTTAGTTTGAAAGTATACCATAGTGAGGTTATTATAAAAATTTCCATGCTCCGCCCC
>NZ_JBRCOK010000170.1:0-31948 GCF_053501535.1 Bellilinea sp.
GGGCCGAGGATGAACATCACCAGCGGATTGCGAAAGAAGCGGTAGCCCAGCCGCTGCAGCCAGTGGCGGTCATAAAATTCTTCCAGCGTCAGGGTGGTAACATCCCCCACCCCGCGTTTGTCAAGATTGCCGCTGGTGGCATGATGAATTGAATGGGAATGCCACCACTGTTCACCGGGGGTGAAAACCAACACTCCCAACCAGAAACCGACCATTCGGTTCAGGCGGGTAGAAGGAAAAAAGGAGTTGTGGCCACAATCATGGAAGAAAATAAAGACCCGCACCAAAAACAGAGCGGCAATGAAAGAGAGTACCACGGTCAGCAAATAGGAAATTTGCAGGGTGTAGACCATCAAAACCCATAAACCCACATACGGCACCAGCGTGTTGATCAATTGCCAGACACTTCGGCGGGTGTCTGCCTTCTGGAAGGGGGCAATTTCGCGGTTAATTTCACTCATGCTCGGCAGGGGCTTGCCGTTAATCACCAGTGGAGCGGTTGCTTTTGCCATTTTCGATTCTCCTGGGAATAAAGATGTTTCTGCTTTCATTCTAACCAGCCATGAAGCAGCGTAAAATAGATAATTAGGGTGTAACGAGTCATATTTCAGGTCATATTTATCCGGGCGGCGGGCTGCCCCCACACTCTCCTATTCCATCTGCCCCAAACCGGTATAATTAAGCAAGATATGCCAAAAACATTTAACCGCATTTTGCTTCTGCTATGGGTTATACCAGCTGTGCTGCTTTCGGCTCGACCCGCCACAGCAAGCCGGGCCGCCCAACAAGCTCCGCCCGATTTTTACGCGGTTGCCGAAGCGCCTGCCGTAACGCTCTACCGGAAAGATTACCCCGGCGGCACGCCTGACTACGTGTTGATGGTCAATCTTGCCCACCACGCTGCTGTGCAGTTGTTGACCGGACAAACCCCCGCCCCCTCGCAGGATGCTGATGCCCCCTTCACACCCCAGCCATTGGATAATTTTTGGGCAGAGTTTCAAAACGATGATGAGGATGCCTTTTGTGTGATTGGCGGTCCCTTTTTCCCCGATGAGCCCATCAATGAGCGGCTGGGCTTGAAATCAAACGGCATTTTGCGCCGCCCCGGCGCAACCGCCGCTGAAATGGTTACTCCGCTGGCCATGCTGGAAGTGTGGGATGAATCGGCACGCATCAGCCCATACACCGAAACCGCCTTCCAGCAGTCGGCTGCCCCCCTGGTTGTTGTCGGTCTCAGTCCGCAAGCCGAGCGGCAACCCCAGGACTTTACCAGCCGCAGCCTGCTCGGGGTGCAGGACCGGGATGGTGATGGCACCTTTGAAACATTGTTGGTGTTTGTTTCCAAAACCACGCGGCAGTCGGACGCTGTTGAGGTGCTGCGTTCCTTTGGCGCTCAGGAAATCCTGCTTCTGGCGGATGGTGAGGCAGCTCAAATCAATTGCCAGGGACTGCCTTATGTATTTTCTGAAGGTCAGTTGCCGGTCGCTCTCGGGGTTGCAGCCGGTTTCATCGCCGATTACGAATCGGCGCTTGTCCGTCACACCGAGTGGCCGATTGCAGCCGAAGGCGAATCGGTCAAGGTGGAAATCGTCGTGCGCAACAACGGCAGCCAGATCTGGCAGCCGGGAGAAGTGTATCTTGCCAATTTGCGCAATGACTGGGGAGCAGGCAGCCGCCTTGAAATCGGCGCAGCGGTTGCCCCCGGTGAAATGGTCAGTTTCTCGTTCCTCAGTCAGCCGTTCAAACGCCCCGGCGTGTACACCTCCCAGTGGACCATTCAGCGGAACGGTCAAAACATCAGCGCCCGTCCCATTGTGGTCAATGCCGTAATCCTGCCTCAGGAGCTGGCTTCCCGTAAACAAGAACTGGAAGCTCAGGTACGCGAATGGGCCCGTCAGAAGCTGGAAAATATCGAAGAACTCATCTTGAATTGGATTGAAAGTCAGGTCCGTCGTGGTTTTGACCGTATCTGTCCCTCTGCCGCATTGCTGCCCACCCTTACTCTGCTGACAGGTTGGGTCAACAGCCGTTTAAGTCGTTCAAAAAAAGGAAAACGGAGATGAAAAACTCACGAAACGGGATTGTTGAGGGATTGTATCTCGGCTTGCAGGCTGAATCACTGGTCACCACCCCGGTCGGCGAAGTTCAGGTCACTTTTGAGGGTTTTGCGGGAGATAAACACGCCGGTTGGACGCGCCTTTCCGACAGCCGCACCCCGCATTACGAGCGCGGCACGCTCATCCGCAATGACCGCCAGATTTCGGTGGTATCCAGCGAGGAGCTGGCGGAAATTGCCCAAAGGCTGGGCATTTTGAGCGTTCAGCCGGAGTGGCTGGGGGCAAATCTGCTTTTGAGCGGCATTCCCCACCTGACCCGCCTGCCGCCGCCAACTCGCCTGTTCTTTGAACAGGGGGTGGTACTGACGGTCAGCGGTGAAAACCTGCCCTGCACCGGCCCCGGTAAAGTCATTCAGCAGAATTACCCCGAGCGAGATGACCTTGCCCAGCAATTCGTTAAAGCAGCCCGCGGCCTTCGCGGACTGGTTGTCGTCGTGGAACACCCCGGTATCATCGCGCTTGGCGAGAATGTGCGCGCCGATGTTCCCTCCCGCTATCTTTACCGGCTTTAGCCAGAGAGGAAAATCCCTGTGAACCAGACCCAAGTGTTGAACATCCTGCCCCAGCGGTTGGTCATTTGCCGGTTGGATGCAAGCGAGCCTTTACCCGGTTGGGCTCAAAACGGCTCTTTCTTCTCCATTACCCGTACCGCAGATGAATTATCCATCGTTTGTGAAGAGGGGTTGAACCCATCCGACATCCTTTACGAAAGCGGATGGCGGGCGTTGATGCTGGAAGGACCATTTGACTTTGACCAGATTGGCGTCTTGAAATCCGTGCTGGATGCGCTTGCCGGGGCAAAAATCAGCATCTTTGCCATTTCCACATTTGAAACGGATTACGTGCTGGTACGTGCCGCCGATTTAGAAAAAGCCGTTACGGCACTGCGCTCAGCCGGCCACCGCGTTTGTTGAGCAGACCTTTCAGTTCAGAGAGCGGCCAGCCGCCTGCACGGCTGCTTCCAGCCGGTCCAGGCTCGCCAGAAATTCGGCAGTTACCGCCTCTACCTCGCGGGCTGTTGACTCAAAATCCTGACGGTGTCCATTGTTGAAGGTTTCCACCGCCCGCCGGGTCAGTTGATGGAAACGAATGTGCACCGCTTCCAGCGCTTCAAACTCGGGCAGATGGGCGTAGTGCTGCCGGCCCGGGCCATAGTACCAGCGTCCCAGCGAACACTGTTCATGCGTCACTACGCCATAATTGTTGAGGCGGTTTTCGAGGCGCGCAATTTGCAGACGGCGCAGCCAGGCGCTGTGCGCCTGCCTGACCAGCTGGAAACGCAGCGATACATCCCTACCATTGTCGGTCTGGAAATTGGCCACCATTTGAATCAGCGTTTGCGCCAGTTCTGCCAGCAAATTGGCCGAGCGGGAAACTTCTTCCACCTGCGCACTCATCTCTTCGGTTGAAGCCGATACTTCTTCGACCGCAGCGCTGTTTTGCTCGCTGATGCTGGCAAAATTTTCAATTGCCTCACTCACTTCACCAGAGCCGGCAGCCATTTCTTCGGTGGCAGCCGTATTTTCCTCAACCACCGCTGAAACACTGTCCATCGCGCTGGCCAGCTCCTCTGCCAGCCGATCAATTTTCAAGGCTGCGCGGGCAATTTCCTCCCCAGACTGCAAACCCTGCTGCGAAGCCAGCAGCAATTCATCCAGCGCATGGCGGGATTGATCGGCCAGCGCCACACCCTGCTGCACCTCTCGACCGCTTTCCGCCATTGAGCGTACCGCTTCATCCACTGCTTTTTGAATCTCCCGAATCAAGGCCGCAATTTCACGGGTTGCCTGGCGGGCCTGTTCCGCCAGTTGGTACACCTCCTGCGCCACCACCGCAAAACCATTGATCCGCAATTCAAACTTCTTCAAACTGGAAACATTGAAGCCAATCTGCACAATGCCGGGTTGATCGGCACGCGAAACACCCACAAATTTATACACCTCGTCATCAAAGGAACGTTTTTGTGATTCCTGACACAAAACCCCGTCTTTCTGGTGAATCAACTGCCGGAAGGGATAAGCCTGTTCTTTGGGATCGGTGGGAAATTTCCAGCCGATTAATTTGGAATCGTTGGATAGCACCACCACGCCATCCTCGTCGGTTGCCAGCACCATATCCAGCTGCGCTATCTCACCCAGTTTTTGCCAGTCACTGAGCGGGCGTTTATCCCACCCCGAAAGCAGCAAATGGTTAATGATTCGGCACTGAGCCGTCATTAACCGGTCAAGCGTAATTTCGGTCATCTTCTTGCTTTGCACTTCGGCATGGGCGGCTTCGATTGCAGCGTTGATCGCCAGAATGTTGGTCTTGGCGGCAATATCATCAATCGTTTCCAGAATCATGCCAATCTGCCGGGAACGATTACCCATCTCCTGTACTTTTTGCGTGGAAAGATCTACCACTCTACGAATGCGCTCCATACCGCGCGCCGTATCTTCCACCACGCGAGCCGTGTTCTGGCTGGTTTCCACCGCATGGGTGGAGCTGCGAACCTGCTGTTCGGCGGAAACACGGATTTCGCGGGCGGCTTCGGTGATCTGGTTGGCAACCGCAGCTGCTTTGCCCACCGCCGCCGCCTGCTCCTGGGCGCCGCGCGCCACGCCGTCAATGGCACGCGTCATCTGGTGAATGGACGAACTGGTCTGGCTGACCGCAGTTGCCTGCTGGGAAATCCCCTGAGCAACCTGTTGAATGGTCATGGCAATTTGAGAACTGGCCTGCCCGCTTTGATCCGCTGCGCCGGACAACTCATCCGAAGCCTTGCTTACCGTCAATGCGCTGTTGGCGAACTGCCCGATCAGCGTCCGCAGTCTTTCCACCATCTGTTTAAGGGTATTTCCCAGTAAGTCATCCTCGCCTTTCGGTTCGACCTGCACGGCGAGGTTGCCCTCACCCAATGCCTGCGCCACGGCTGCCACATCCTCCAGATAGGTTTGGGTTTCCAGCAACCCCGCCGCCAACGTGCCGGCTTCGTCTTTGCGTCCGGTAAGGCGAGCGATTTTTTCCATCTGCTCAAAATCCATCTGCAAGGCACCCCGTGCAATCTCCTTCAAATGGGCGGTTACCTCTTCCAAAGGACGGGTGATGTGCAGACTGAGGCTGATGCTGGCCAGCATGGAAAGCCCGGCCGCCAACAGGCTGGCAAGGATCAACACCGCAGCGGCTGATTGGTAGGTGCGTCCGCTGGATTGATAGACGCTTTCGGCGACCGCCTCATTGGCCTTCACCAACTCATCGAACGATTGGCTGACCAGCTTTTTATTCTGAGCCAGACCGCCGTTTTTGAGCGAATCATACACCACGGTACGGTTACCGCTGTCGGTCAGGGTCATGGCTTCCAGCACGGATCGCTGGTAAGATGTCCAGTAAATCTTGAAGTTCGTCAAAGCCTGCACGGCATCCGGCGGGACATTTCCATTCTCGTACTCCCCCAAAAAGGCGTTGATGGAATCCATGTTCTCTTTCAACATTTCGCGGATTTCAGGCCGGCTTTCCGGCAGCATCACATAGGTCAGCAGGTTGCCGTGCAGTTCATAGAGGGTCTTATGGGCCGCGCCCAGTTTTTTAATCGGCAGGGTCTGATCGAGGTAAATTACCTCCACGCCGTGTTGAATTTGACGCAAATTGAAAAAGCCCACCGCCGCAACCAGCAAGACAAACAGCACCCCCATGACCGCCGATCCAATCAGTTTCGTACGGGTGTTAAAGCGACTCAAATCCACTTTTTCATCTCCTTGGGATTTGCTTAAATAGAGAAAGGATGAATGCCAGTAATGTTATAGCAACTGAAGGACAAAAATTCCATAAAATCCGTCTGTTGAGCGCGTAAAATTCAGGTAAAATCCGCCTTGTTGTTTACCACATCCTCAAGGAATCGCTCTCATGACCATCACCATAAACGCAGCCCAAAGCCGCACCGCCGGTAAAGGGTATGCCATTGCCCTGATTGGGGTACTCATCTGGTCAACCACCGCCATCTTCATCCGTTACCTGACCGCCTATCAGCAAATTCCACCCATCCTGCTGGCGGCCTGGCGCGATTTACTCGCCAGCCTGACTATGATCCTTGTGCTGGGGGGCTTCCAGCGTCGTTTGCTTCACCTGCCCAAAGCTCATTGGGTGTTTATTGTGGGGTACGGCATCATCCTTTCGCTTTTCAATGCCCTGTGGACACTTTCCGTCGCTTTCAATGGCGCAGCCATTTCGGTGGTGCTGGTTTATAGTTCGGCGGCTTTTACAGCCATCCTCGCCCGTTTCCTGTTTCGCGAAAACCTTTCGTTCGCCAAGGGACTGGCGATTGCCGCCAGCCTGAGCGGCTGTGTGCTGGTTGCCGGGGCTTTACAACCGGAAATGTGGCGGTTGAACCCGCTCGGCATTCTGACCGGCCTGCTCTCCGGGCTGGCAATGAGCGGATACAGCCTGTTTGGCAAGGAATCGGCCCGGCGCGGGATGAGCGCGTGGACTGCTCTGACCTACACCTTTGGAATTGCGGCTGTCATTCTATTTTTCAGCAGCTGGCTGTTGCCATCTTTTTTAGGCGGCGTACCCGCCGGCAATTCTTTCATCCCCTCTCTGGAAAATACCGGCTGGGCAGCGTTGATTTTACTGGCGGTCGGCCCGACCATTGGCGGTTATGGACTTTACACGCTCAGCATGAGTTACCTGCCGGCTTCGGTGGTCAATCTCATCGCAACTTTGGAGCCGACTTTTACCGCCGCCCAGGCTTATTTTGTGCTGGGGGAACGCTTCACCCTTGAGCAGGTTGCGGGCAGCCTGTTGATTCTGGGCGGAGTGATCGCTTTACGGATCAGTGAAAAAAACTGAACACCATCAACTGGCTGCTGCCCGGTCTTTACGTGCCACCCGCAAAACGGCAATTTTGGTGGGGTGGTTGAACGGTGATGGATCAACCGGCGGAGGAGAAACCCGCGTTTGCGGAAAACCGGTCACATCTTCGGGAACCGGGATGATCTCTTCCAGCCAGAGATAGCCGCTCTGAGATACTTCATCAAAGATACGGATTAACCCTGCTCCGCTCATGTAGAGTGCATTATTGACCACAATCAGCACCCCGTCATGGGCAACCAGCGGACGGACTTTGTTGAGCAGCGGCAGTGTTTTCTCGTTAAGGAAAATCTCACCATTGAAACCGGTTGAAAAAAACGGCGGGTCGAGAATTACGCAGTCAAACAACTGTTTGCGGCGCCTCAGCCCATCCACCACCTTGAAGAAATCGCCGATCAGGAAGTCTTCCTCGTTAATCGGCCAGCCATTCAAACGATAGGTGGCGCGCGCTACCTCCAAAAAGCGCGGATTCTGGTCGGTCTGTACCACCCGCCGCGCCCCGCCGGCCAGTGCGGCCGCTCCAAGGCTGCCCGTGTACGCAAAAGTATTCAGCACACTTTTACCCGCCATGTGATCTTTCAACCAGCCGCGCAGGTTGCGGGTATCCAGATAAAAACTGGCATCCTGATTCAAACGCAAATGGATGGCATACTTCACGCCATGTTCTACAATCTGCGTGGTTAACGAATGCTCATCCCCAAACCGGATCACTCCCAAACGGGAAGGCATGTTGCGGAGGCTGCGGGTCTTATGCACCACCGCCGTTATCCACGGGAACTTCTGGATGAACCATTTTTGCAACTCGATCAGCAGAGGGCGCAGAACCACCGGCTTTTCATGGTAGTTAAAAATGACCAGTGTGCTGCCATAAAGGTCAATCACAACCTCTGGGAATCCCTCATAAAAGCCGCTGAACAGGCGCAACGCCGTTTGATGCTGTTCATCCATCAGCGGCCAACGTTTTTGCAGCGCCCTTTCTACCTGTCTGAATAAAACTTCAGCGTCCGGCATCCAATCGCTCATCCTGTTTATTATAACGTCAGTTCGGCGTAAGCCCTTTTCGCAGCTATTTCAGCCTCCCCCAATATTGATTTTGCGATATTGGGGGAGGTGGGAGTGGGTTCATTTTGCTGCTGTCTGGGTTTTGCGCTTGTGCCAAACCCACGAAAATATAACCAGCCCTGGTGGTGAGACCTTACATTTTTCTTAATCCAATCTTTACCAATTTTTGATTGCATTTTTACATAAATCCTGCATAATCATAATCAAGTGAAGCAATCGAAAACTCACGCAGGCTGCACAGGCAAACCAATGAGGTCTTCACCCAACAGGCAAGTTCCGAGATTCAACCTTTCATCTTCTTCCTTCCCTCTGGCTCACAATGAGCCCTCTTCTTCCCGACCGGCGATGGAATTCTCCATCGCCGGTTTGCGTTCAGCGAGGAAAGCATGACACTCACATTGTACTTTGACGGTCTCTTCATGGGCATTCCCAAAAAGAATTGCCCCGCGCATGGCGCCGGTTTCATGTGTTACGGCTGGATTGCCTGGCGGGGCAACCGTATCATTGCGCGCGGACACGGAGGGTATTTGCGCGGCAGGGATGCCAGCAGCAACATTGCCGAGTATCTGGCCTTGATTGAAGGACTGGAAGCCCTGCGCGATATGGGTGTGGAAGGGGAAACCCTCCATATCATCGGGGACGCCAAATCGGTCATTGAGCAAATGGAAGGGGTCGCCTCAGTTCACTCCGACCAGATTCGTCCCTTGCACGAAAAAGCCCAGCGGATTGCGGCTTCCTTCAGCAACCTGAAATGGCGCTGGATACCGCGCAAGCACAACCGCGAAGCCGATGCACTCACCCGCCGCGCGTTGCGTCAAATCCGCTCCAATCCGGGCAGCTACTCAGCCGCCCTACAAGCAATCAACCCGGCGCTGCCCGGCAGCCGCCCAACGCGCAAATTCTGGCCGGTGCTGGATTTGCGGATTTACTGCTGAGCCAGCATTTTCGCAAAGCGCTGAATCTGTTCCTGTTGAACGCGGGTCGGGCGGATAAAAATCCGCACCTGCCGAATCTTCTCCCACGCCGCTTCGGGTGTAAGACCTTCCGCAATTAAACAGGCAGCTGCCATGCTCGGCGCGCGCCCCACACCTGCCCCGCAGTGAATATAAACCTTACCGCCGTTGGCTTTAATTCTCCGGTAAAAAGCCACACCCGCGTGTAAATCCTGCAAAGATGGTGCATTGTCATCCACCGTTGGCAGGTGAAGGTAATTGGGTAAAGCCAGCCCTAACTGGCGGTCATCAAATTCGGCTCGCAAATTAATCACGCCGTTGATTCCCCATCCCTGCAAAATACGCCATCCGCGCCGGCGGAACTGCGCTCCCACAAACAAATGAGGGGTAATCTCGCACTGGGCGCGGAGTGGGCGATCCAGAACCACTCGATTGAACACATTGAACATCCACCACAGGGTAGCCTTTACCCCCTGAGTAACCAGGCGAATGCGAAATAGACGCACAAATTTGACAAAAGTCAGGCTCGCTTCGCGGTCGGCTTTACCTTCGATCTCCACCATTCAACTCCCGATTCATATTCAATGTCGGGATTGTATCTATAAGCCGGGCGGAAATCAAGTTAACATTCCATTAAGCCGGACGGGTCTGTTGGTACAATGCTTCCAGCCCGGCGGAATCCAGAAAACCATCCGCAGCCGATACCGCCCCAATTTTGTAGGAAGCAAAAACGACTGCCTTTTGCAGCGCCTCCAGCGCTGAATCTCCCTGAAAAAAGGCGTGCAGGAAAGCGGAGAACAACGCATCGCCTGCCCCAATTGTGTTTCGCACCGGGCGGGTGCTCACCGCCGGGATGTGCTCCACTTCCTGCCGACCGCGTTCGGCCAGCAGGCAGCCCCGGCTGCCCAATCCAATCACTATGATTCTGGCGGGATAGCGGTCGCGCACAACCTGGATCCACTCCTCCGGCGGGAGGGGTAATTTTTCATGACTCATGAAGAGAATATCGGCAAACTGCATAAAATCGCGGTTGTAATCATCCTCAAGGTCACTGACGGCGTGAACATCGGTTGCGATTGGCTTACCCAGCCGGCGCGCCTTGACCAGCAGCGGACGCGAGAAGTTGATGTTGCACAGCACAGCCACATCGCAGGCGCTCAAGGCATGCTCCGCCTCCGCCGGCGGATAAATTTGTTCTTGAATATCCTTCAGGTCGGTGTGAATCTGGCGGTTGCCCTGCGAATCGTACAGGATGACGGATTGAGGGGTTTGTTCCAGTTTTTGCAATACTCCCGCCGAGGGGATTTGATCTTCTCGCAGCGCATTCAATACCAGCTGCCCGGCAGCATCCTTGCCGATCAGGGAAAGGAATTCCACATCATTTCCCAGCCGTGTCAGTGCTTTGGCAAGGTTATAGCCCACCCCCGAAACGCTGGAATGAACCCCAAAAAACGGGAAATTAACCGGGTTGTATTCCAGCGGGAAGCGCTCAATCCGCAGGGTCGTTTCGATGTTGATGAGACCCGATACGAGAAAACGCGTCATGCCGAATTCACTTATACCACCGTTTCCACGATGCGGGTCAGCACATGGCGCTCGACCTGGGCATCGTTGTGGGGTGTCGGCACATCCCGGAACAGATACCAGTCCTCGACATGCTCAATGAAGCCCTGTGGTGGAATCGTTTGCAAAGGGCCCAACGTTTCCAGTTCCAAAAAACGCTCGTTGGTGAACACTTCAACATTGCAGCCCAAATCGGGATACAGCGCTCCACTTTCAACCGCGAAACGTTTGATGAACAAATGGCCGCGGCGGGCATAGGCGCACCAGCCGCCGGGGATGAAAGCCCCAATCTTCTGGGCAATTTTAATCAAGGGGTCTTGCCGCACCAGGATGTACTGACGCCCCCAAATCAAACGCGAATCGCTCAGGTCGGTATACGGCCACAACGCAAGGGAATTCACCGGCAGCAGAGCGGCCGGGTCGGTGTGCGCCAGGCGCGGCGGCAGCGGCAGAATTGCCGTACCGCCCGGCAGCATCACCGAAAGCGCCCATGGGGCAAGCCGCACTTCCCACACGCTGCGGTTGTACAGCCGGTGAATCACCCGCACATGAGTCCCCACCGGCGAAAGGCGGATTTCCATTTCCTTCTGGATGCCGGTGGTGCGCTCAACCGGTTGGATCAGACGCACACCATCCCCCATATCCCGCCATTCCAGCGGTTCGTTATCCGGGTAGTAGGTGCGCGGGTCGGCTTCCGGGGCGTGCCACAGACGATGACCGCCGTACATGCGCCATTTCTCACCGCCTGTTTTGCCCTGCTCTTCTTCCAGCTCGGCAAATTCATTTTCCTCATCAAGGAAGCCATACCGCAAAATCCGCGGCCCAAACTGGGTGGAGATGACCACATCCACCAGTTCATTTTGAAAACGGATACACTCCTGCCAGCCGTTGAACGATACCATCTCCATAGTTGACGCCTGCCTCTTTCTAAAATCCACGGGTATTGCTGAGCGAACTGAGTAAAATACCGCCCACACCCAGACACAAAATTGAAAGACCAACCACAATCAGAATAATGCCGGCAACCAGTTCAGCTTTGCTGGTGAGCCGGGTTTCCAATACCGCCTCGGCCGGATTTTGAGGGTTGTAATACACCCTTACCAGCTTTCCCTCCGGATAACCGGCGATCTGCTGTTCAACCTTTTTGCGGTTGCTAATGGCTATCTTCGATCCCACCCCCATGCGATCGCTGGTATAGGTGACGCCCTCCACCTGATATTCAAAACGCACAACCGGAGCATAGGTCGAGGTAGTGTGACCATCCTCATCTTCACTTTCATGCTCGCTGATGCGCGACTCAATCACCCGTCCGCTGGTCGTTGGCCAGTTTACGCTCTGTTGGGCTTTCTGCTTGTTCTGTTGATAACGGAGAATTAACCAGACCCCTATGGCGGCAAAGATTAGAAAAAGAGCACCGATACAAACAACACCGAAAAGCATGCTACCCATGGACGACCCCTCCCGTAATCAAGAATTCCTTTTCATTATACATAACTTTATCACGGGAAAGGTCGTCCACCAGGCATTCTTTTCAACCGCTCTCAACCAGCAATTGTCCCGGGTCTTCGAGCATTTGTTTGATGCGCACCAGAAATTGTACCGCCTCGCGGCCGTCTACGATGCGGTGATCATAACTCAACGCCAGATACATCATCGGGCGGATGACCACCTGCCCATTGACCGCTACCGGCCGTTCCTGAATGCGGTGCATACCCAGGATGCCAACCTGCGGTGGGTTGAGAATCGGCGTACTCAGCAGCGAGCCGAACACGCCACCGTTGGTAATGGTAAATGTGCCGCCGCGCAAATCATCCAGGGTGAGCGTTCCTTCGCCCGCTTTGCGGACAAACTCGCCAATCTTGCGTTCGATCTCGGCAAAACTCAGGTTTTGGGCGTCCCGCAGCACGGGCACAACCAAGCCCTCCGCATCCCCCACCGCAATGCCGATGTCATAGTAATATTTCCGCACAATTTCGTTACCCTGAATCTCGGCATTCAGGTTGGGAAACTCGCGCAGGGCGGCAATGCAGGCCTTGACAAAAAAGGACATGAAGCCCAAATCTACCCCGTGACGTTTTTGGAAGGCTTCGCGGTAGCGTTTGCGTAGAGCGATGATCTCGCTCATGTCCGCCTCGTTGAAGGTGGTCAGCATGGCGGCGCTCTGCTGGGCTTCCACCAGCCGGCGGGCAATCGTCTGACGGCGGCGGCTCATGCGGATGCGCTCCTCACGCCGTTCTCCGGTCAAGGCTGGCTCGATTGGCGGCGCAGGTTGAATCGGCCGGGCAGGCGCTTTGGGCGGTTCGGCGGATTTCACCGGCTCGCCTGCAGCAGACTTCTGGCGGCTGAGGTAGTTCACCACATCCTCGCGGGTGATTCTGCCGCCTGCCCCACTGCCGCTCACTTCCTGAAGGGGCACACCTTCCTTTTCGGCAATTTTCCGCGCCAGCGGGGTTGCGGCTGATGAGGGCATATCTTCCTTTTCAGTTGGTAATTCGGGCTGTTGTGCGGCGGTCTGCTGCGGGGCAGCCAGCGGCTGAGGCATGTCCGCTGGCGCAATCATGCCCAACACCTCCCCCACCCCCACCGTTTCACCGGCCTGCTTCTCGATGCGGGTCAGCACACCATCCACCGGCGCGCTCACCTCCAGGTTGATTTTGTCCGTTTCCAGCTCCAGCAGCACTTCACCGGCGCGCACCACCTCGCCCTCTTTTTTTAACCAGCGTCCAATCGTGCCTTCCAGAATGGATTCGCCCATTTCGGGGACTTTGACCGGTATGCTCATCTACTCCTCCTCTTGCGGGTTTGCTGAAAATGCGCGGGAAATCAACCGCTGCTGATTGTAGAGATGCAGGGCGTTCGACCCTTCTGCCGGGCTGGCGCTGCGCGGGCGGCCGATGACCTGCAGCGGCTTGCCCCAAACCTCCTCAATAAACGGACGCACAAACTCCCACGCGCCCATGTTTTGCGGTTCTTCCTGCACCCAGCGCACTTCCTGCAAATTGGGATAACGCTGTAAAAGCGCGCCAAGCGGTTGCGACGGGAAAGGCGCCAGTTGTTCCACCCGCACGATTGCCGTTTGCGGATTTTGACGGCGCACTTCACTGACCGTGAGGTCTACCGCAACCTTACCACTGCACAGCAGGACGCGCTCCACCTGTTCAGGCGGGGTGCTATCCGCCAACAGGGCTTGAAATCCACCCTGCGTAAAATCCACCGCCGCCGAGGCCACCAGCGGATGACGCAGCAAACTCTTGGGGGTCATCACCACCAGCGGCAAAGGGGATTGTTGAATGAGGCGCGCCTGTCGGCGCAACAGGTGAAAATACTGAGCGGCTGTGGTACAGTTGACCACTTGCAGGTTTTCATCGGCATACAGGTTGAGAAACCGCTCAAGGCGGCCGCTGGAATGATCCGGCCCCTGCCCCTCAAAGCCGTGCGGCAGCAGCAGCACCAACCCGGGTTTCAGCAGCCATTTGGCGCGCGCCGTGGTGATAAATTCATCCACCATTACCTGCGCGCCGTTGATGAAGTCACCATACTGCGCTTCCCAGATGACCAGCCGTTCGGGGGCTTGAATGCTGTAGCCGTACTCAAAGCCCAACGCAGCCAGCTCCGAAAGCGGGCTGTTGTGAATTTCAAAGGATGCCATTGCCTGAGGTAAATTTTGCAATGGAATGTAGCGTTCACCGCTTTGATGGTCAAACAAGGCGGCATGGCGCTGGCTGAAGGTGCCGCGCAGCACATCCTGCCCGGTCATCCGAATAGAGATGCCCTCTTCAAGAATTGAGGCAAACGCCAGTTCTTCGGCCTGCGCCCAGTCAATCGCCGGCCAGTGAATATCCTCCAGCCATTTGTTGCGCCGCTCACGCGCTTTGGTCAGCTTGGGGTGCAGGTGAAAATTCTCCGGAAGTTGCTGCAAAGCAAGGCTGAGGGCTTGCAGCCTTTCAAGAGAGATGGCGGTTTCCATGCCGTTTAAATCCGGCTGGTCCGGCGTTGAAAAATCGGCCGGCCCATTCAGCGCGGCGTTCACATCCAGACCGGTCAGAATATCCTGCAGCCGTTGTTCACAGCCGCGGATCATTTCTTCTTCCAGCAAGGGGGTCAGTTCGCCCATTTCGATCAGCCGCTGCGCCCACTGCCTGCGGACAGTTGGGTGCTGCTCGATAATGGCATACAGGCGCGGCTGGGTGAAAGAAGGCTCGTCCCCCTCGTTATGTCCGTGCCGGCGGTATCCAATCAGGTCAATCACAAAATCGCGGTGAAAACGCTGGCGGTAAGCCCATGCCAGGCGCACTGCTAAAAGACAGGCCAGCGGATCATCGGCATTGACATGCACAATCGGCACGCGGAAGCCTTTAGCCAGATCACTGGCAAAAATGGTGCTGCGCCCATCTTTCGGGTCGGTGGTGAAACCCAACTGGTTGTTGGTGATGATGTGGATCGTGCCGCCGGTGTGGTAGCCTTCCAGTTTATACAGGTTGAAGGTTTCGGCAACCACCCCCTGCCCGGGGAAGGCCGCGTCGCCGTGAATCAAAACCGGCAGAGCCGCCAGCGGGTCGAATTGCGGTGGGCCGGGCTGGTGGGGCTGGCTGCCAGCCGCGCGCGCCATTCCCTCCACCACCGGATTGACCGCTTCCAGATGACTGGGGTTGGGTACCAGCGTGATTTCGATACACGCCGCGCATTCATCCCCTGCGGCTTGCCTCCCACCAAGGTGATACTTGACATCCCCGCTGTACCCCAGCGCGTCATCGCTGCGCAGGCGGCGTTCCAACGGGTCTTTGAACTCAGCCAGGATGCTCTCGTAGGGCATTCCCAGCACATGCGCCAGCACATTCAAGCGCCCGCGGTGCGCCATGCCCATCAACACATGCCGCATCCCGCCTTCTCCCGCCAGCCGGATCAATTCATCCAGCATCGGCACCAGCATATCCACACCTTCAATGGAGAAGCGGGTCTTACCCGGGAAAGCGCGTTGTAAAAACCGCTCAAACACCTCCACTTCGGTCAGGCGTTCCAACAACGCAATCCGCTCTTCGGTTGTCCATTGGGGCTGGTAGCGTTCTTCTTCAACGGCCTGCCGCAGCCAGTTGCGTTCCTCCGGGGCGCGGATTTGCAAATAATCGTGGCCAATGGTTCCGCTGTACAATGAACGCAGCCGCTGAATGGCTTGCCGGGCGTTCTGGCTGCGTTGAACACCCACCTCCCCCACCAGACTGGCCGGCAGTGCCGATAATTCCTCAACCGTCAGCCCGTAGGTGGCTTCGTTCAGCCATGGGTCGCCGGGCGGCTGCGAACCCAGCGGGTCTAAACGGGCGTTGAAGTGTCCGTATTGGCGGATGGACTCGGCCAGACGCCCCACCGCCACTGCCTTTTCCAGTGAAAACCCTTCCTCGTCGGCAGCAGGCAGATGAGATACTTTAGCCTTCCCATCATCCGTGGGTGGAAAGCGGTCAAAAAAAGCGCGCAGGTTTTCATCAACGGCAAGCGGATCCTCGCAATATTTTTCGTATAAATCCTGTAAATAGGCCTGATTGTATCCGCTAAATTCTTGCCAGTCCATGCTGCCTTCTCCCTTTACCTGCCGGCTTGATTCATCCTAATCTTACCGGTCGTGACTGGCGGCTGTCAACCGAACTCGCATGAATTGAATAAGGTTGCACAACCGTTCGGCTTGCTGAAAGCTCAACGCTCGGCTTGAATGCGGACCACTTTTCCGCGGCTGTTGACATCCAGAATCCAACGGCTGCCGGGTTGCGCCTGCTGGAAGAGGGACAAATCGCCGGTTTCATAGGTGTAGGTTTCACCATCGGCACGAAAGATAATTTGATACACTGCCTGCTGAGAACCAATCCGCTGATCGCTGCCCAATTGCGGTTGAGGGAAGACCGGATTTCGGTCAGAACCGCTCAACGTCAAAACATCCGCTTCGCTCCAATCCAGAATGGAATAACGACAGTATTCGGCATAGACCTGATAAACACAGTCCTGCACCACCTCGCCAAAACCGGTGCCCTGATCCACGGTGTAGGGTGTACCGCACACTTCGGTTGCCACCGGCTGGGGTTCGTCCGAAGTGAAGGCATAGCGGTATTCACAGCTGAGTACTTGCGCAGCAGACGGCAGATTTTCGCGCCAATCGGCGCGCTCCACGGGCTGTAAAGCCTCCACCACCAGACGGGTCTGCCAGACGGCGGACTCAACCGTCCCGACCACTTCACTGGTGCGGTTGAATACCCCACTGATGGCCAGCAGGCAGCCGATCACCGCCACGATGACAACCGCAACAGCCACCATCAAACCGGTGCGCGAACGGGCTTTAGGCGGGGCAGCGGCCGGCGCAGGCGGCGGAGTTTTGGACAGCGGCGCGCCGCAGCTACGGCAATAACGGGCAGCCGCCGGGTTGAGCGAACCGCATGCCGGGCAGGCCACATTTTCAACAGGTGCGGTTGAAAAAGCCCCAACCACCTCACCGGTCTTGCGCTGAGTGCCCTCTTTCAAATCTGCGCCGCATTGACGGCAGGTTTCGGCATCCGCCGGGTTGCGGGTGCCGCAAAAACCGCAGTGAATATCCGGTTTTTGCGCGGCAATTTTTTGGGCTTCCCCGCCGGTAATCAATTCCTGTTCAAGGGGTTGTTCAAATTTCACATCTTCCGGCTGCGGCGCACCGCAGCCAAGACAAACCTTTTCCACACCCGGGTTGCGGGTTGCACAACGCGGACAGGTCCATTCGAGTTGAGTAAAGCCGAGCGATTTTCGCGCCACAGTTGCTTCTCCTGATATTTTTGATCAATCGGTTCAACCATTTAAGTTTACCTAAGTTTTGAGTTTTCACCCAACCGGTTTAAGTAATCATCTTCACCCCATCCTCCTGACGAACCGGAGTATAATCTCGAAGGGAGGGACACCATGCAACTGATCAAAACTTTATTGAATACTTTACCCGCCGAACCCGTCCCGCTGCGCAAGGTCATCATGGGGGTGAACTGGACGGCCGTTTGCAGCCAGAGCTGTGGACTGGCGGCCACATTGCGCTACGAAGGCGAACATGGCAGCCACCGCATCCGCGATGTGGGCAGCCTTCATCAAAAATCGGCTCAGGAACTGGCCGGCTGGCTGGAATCGGACAACCCGCTGGAAGCCAGTCTGGGGCTGGCGGCATTGAATTCGCTGCTGCCCCCGCCTGCGGCTGCATTGCTGACCGAAATCAACGCTTTTGACCTGCTGCAACAAATGGCTGCGGGTAAAACCATCGTCATGGTCGGCCACTTCCCACAGGTTGATAAACTGCGTCAGGGCGGGGCGCGCGTGCTGGTGCTGGAAAAACAGCCACACGGCAGCGATTTGCCCGCCGAAGCCGCCCCGGACGTAGTCCCGCTGGCGGACATTCTCGCAATTACCGCCACCACCCTCATTAACCACACCCTGGAAGACTTGCTGGGCTGGCGCAATCCGAAGGCGCTGGTCATGCTGTTGGGGCCGAGCACACCGCTCACCCCACTCCTGTTTGATTTTGGCGTTCATCTGCTCTCCGGCACGCAAATTGTGGATGAGGAAGCCGCTCTGCTCACCATTCAGCAGGGAGCTGCCTTCCCGCAGGTCAAGGGCACCCGTCTGGTCACCATGAGCCGACTTCCGCGCTGAAATCCGAAAATTTTCGCAACTTTTTTGATACCTCCCTCGTAAATACTCTATGGAGGTAGTTAACCATGCAAACCAAACGTTTATTTCGTAGTCGTCAGGAAAGAATGCTGGGCGGTGTTTGTGGCGGCCTGGCAGAATATTTAGGACTGGATCCCACTGTCGTACGGTTGGTGTTCCTGCTGTTGTTTTTCCTCGGTGGTCAGGGGCTGCTGGTTTACCTGATCATGTGGCTGATCGTCCCCGAAGAGCCGCTCTAAAAACTTTCCAAATGGCTGTGGCGCTCAATACATCCTGCCACAGCCATCTAACTCAAAGGCAGGTGTACGGATGAATCAGAAAGCATACCGTTCTTTATTCTGGCCCATTTTGTTGATTGGCGTTGGGCTCATCTGGCTGCTGAGCAACCTCGGTGTTATTCCACGGGAGAACTTTGCCATGTTGAGCAGCCTGTGGCCGTTGATTTTAATTGTCATCGGGCTGGATTTACTGTTCGGGCGTCAATCCCCACTGCTGGGAGCTGTGGTTGGGTTGGTTGCGGTCGGCATCGCTGTTGTCGTGCTGATTGCCGGCCCGGCTTTAGGGCTTTCTACCGCTGGAATTTTGCGCCACGAGTCGCTCCGCGAACCGCTGAGTGAGACAACCCAGGCCGAAATCACCCTCAATTTGAGCAGCCAGCCCGCCCGCATCTATCCGCTGAGCAATTCCACCAATCTTTTCGAGGCGGAAATTGATTATTTTGGTGAATTGCGTTTCACTTCAAGCGGCACCCGGCTGCGCCGCATTCGGCTGGAACGCTTCCAGCCAAATCCGTCCGTCAGTTTCTCCCCCGACCCCACCGCCCGCTGGGAGATCGGCTTGACCCCTCAAATTCCACTCGCCTTAAGGATTGACGCATCCTCCGGTTCGGTTGATCTCAACCTTGCCGGCCTGCAATTGACTGATTTACAGATAGACCAGGCCTCCGGCAGAATGGAGATCGAACTACCCGAAAACAGCACAGCCTATACCGCGCGCATCGAAGGCGGTTCCGGCAGTCTGCAAATCAACCTGCCCCGCGAGGCCAACCTGACCTTGCGGTTAGATGGCAAAAGCGGGGCAATCCGCATTGCTGCTCCTCCCGAACTTCCTTTAAGGGTGGAAATCCGCGACTCTGGTTCGGGGAATGTCTCCCTGCCCGACTGGTTGCAGCGCATCTCCGGACGGGACAAAGAGGGCGTGTGGGAAAGCGCGTCCTATTCCAGCGCGGCTCAGCGTGTACTCATCATTTGTGAAGATTTAGGTTCGGGCTCATTCACCGTTCGCTGAGAATGAATCAGCGCCTGATCAAAGACGGCTGGATATCCATAGAAAACGCCAGCCGTCTTTGATTTAACATCAATTCGGGATAAATCATTTTTACATCAACTTTCGAGTTTCGTCCCCCTCCCGCCTCCCCCAAAATCGCAGGCGCGATTTTGGGGGAGGTGCAGGTGGGGGTGATTGGTATTGCATGCAAGGTTTTGATCTTATCCCGAGATCACGTTATTTTACGTTAAAAATTTGGAGGAGGTTGAACTATTTATCCGCCAATGCAGCCACACCCGGCAGTTCCAGCCCTTCCAACATTTCAAGGGATGCACCGCCGCCAGTTGAAATATGGGTGATTTTATCAGCAAGACCCGACTGGTTGATCGCAGCAACCGACTCGCCGCCGCCAATCACGCTGATCGCACCGGAAGAGGCCACCGCTTTAGCAATGCCGTAGGTGCCTTCGGCAAACCTGGGGAACTCGAATACACCCATTGGGCCATTCCATACGATCGTACCGGCGCCGTTGATCACTTTAGAATATGAGTCAACGGTTTCCGGACCGATGTCCAGAATCCGCCAGCCATCCGGTACTGCGCCAACCGGCATCACCCGCGATTGAGCCTCGGCATCAAACTTATCCGCAATCACCACATCCACCGGAAGGCGAATTTTGTCCTTGCCCTCCGCCAGTAACTGACGGGCAGTTTCCAAAGCCTCTTCCTCCACCAGCGAATCGGCCATTGGGTAACCCTGCGCCTTGAAGAAGGTGTTTGCCATCCCGCCGCCGATCAAAATGGTATCGGCTTTTTTGAGCAGATTTTTAATTACACCGATTTTATCGCTGATTTTCGCGCCACCCAAAATTGCAACAAACGGCCGTTTGGGATCATCAATCGCCTGCCCGAGGTACTTAATCTCTTTTTCCAGCAAAAACCCGGCTACTGCCGGAAGATAAGCGGCTATCCCCGCCGTCGAGGCATGAGCACGATGTGCGGTTCCAAAAGCATCATTGACATAAATATCCGCCAGTTTGGCAAGCGCTTTGGACATGCCTTCGTCGTTCTTTTCTTCTTCGGGATGAAAACGGGTATTTTCCAGTACCAACACCTCGCCGGGCTTCAAGGCGGCAGCAGCCGCTTCAGCCACCGGGCCAATGCAATCTTCCGCAAAGGCAACCGGTTTACCCAACAAATTCGCCAGATAATCTGCCACCGGCTTGAGAGAATATTTTGGATCCGGCCCGCCTTTTGGACGACCAAGATGCGAGGCAAGGATTACCGCAGCGCCTTGATCCAAAAGATACTGGATGGTCGGTAAGGCTGCCCGAATACGGGTATCATCACCCACAACACCATCCTTGACCGGCACATTGAAATCTACCCGCACAAAAACCTTTTTGCCTTTTACATCAATATCGCGCACAGTCTTTTTGTTGAACATGTTTTCCTCCCATCAGGGAAATGAACAGAAAAAATCAGGCAGTGAATTCCAGCAAATGTCATTGCAAGACCCCTTACGGGGTCTTGCAATTTTCTCAATTGTTAAGCCTTCCCAAAAGGGTTTAGAGCGATTTGGCCATCATTGCAGCCAAATCGGCTGTTCGGCACGAATAACCCCATTCGTTATCGTACCAGGTAACCACCTTAACCAGATTACCACCCATCACCATATTGGAAGGAAGGTCAACGATGGAAGAACGCGGGTCGCCCTTGAAGTCCATCGAAACCAATGGGTCTGCATACGAACCGGTGGTCACACCCAGAATACCTTTCAATTTGCCGTTTGCGGCCTCAATGAACAGGGCATTCAATTCATCCTTTGTGGTGGATTTTTCAACCGTTGCCACAAAGTCCACAATGGAAACTGTCGGGGTGGGTACGCGCAGGGCATAACCGTCAAACTTACCCTTCAGCTCAGGAATGACCAGCGCGACTGCTTTGGCTGCGCCGGTGGTGGTGGGGATGATATTCAAGCCAGCCGCCCGGGAACGGCGCATCTCTTTCTTATGGCCCTGATCCAGAATGACCTGATCATTGGTGTAAGAGTGGATGGTGGTCATCACAGCCGAGATAATCCCCAGATTCTCATGAACGACCTTTGCAGCCGGGGCAAGGCAGTTGGTAGTGCAGGAAGCATTGGAAATCACATGGTGCTTGGCAGGATCATACTTGTCATCGTTGACACCCAGCACAATGGTAATGTCCTCATTTTTCGCCGGAGCGCTGATGATGACTTTCTTTGCCCCGCCGGCATCAATGTGAATCCGCGCACCGGGCTTACCCTTGGCAGGATCACCAACCGCATCCGTAAACACACCGGTGGATTCGATCACAATATCCACACCCAGATCTTTCCATGGCAGTTTGGCGGGATCTTTTTCCGCAAAGGTCTTTACGGCTTTGCCATCAATGACGATGTCACTACCTACGACTTCGACCTTTCCCGGGTAAATCCCATAGTTCGAGTCATACTTAAACAAATGGGCATTCTGCTGCGGGTCAAACAAATCGTTGACAGCCACCACTTCCAGTTCATTGGGATAGTACTGCAGGATGGCTTTCAAAACCTGGCGGCCAATCCGCCCAAAACCATTGATACCAACTTTGACTGTCATGTAAAACCTCCTATTTTGTAGAAAAGAATTGGATCAGCCTCTCACATCGCTTCTTTCGCTCAGGAGCGGCTCTTCATCACGTTGGAAAACCGGACCCGTTCGATCATAAAACAGGTCCATGACGACCCTGGCAAGTTTTTTGGAATCATGCCGCCAGGGTTGGACTTCATCCAGTAAATCCGCACAATAAATCGGGTACTGCTCGCTCAAGCGTTCGTTGGGCAGAACCGGTTCAACTTTTTCGGGCAGTTGTTCGCTGACCCGATTATTACAAATGACCAGATCAAAAATCCTTCCGCCAAGATGTTTTTCAATTGCCTGAACATGATCAAGGCAGTCGAAATGATCGGTTTCACCGGGTTGGGTGGCCACATTGCAGACAAAAAACTTATATGCCCGGCTGGCATGGACAGCCGCAGCAATATCCGGCACCAGCAGATTAGGCAGAATACTGGTGAACAGACTGCCCGGACCAATCACAATCAGCTCAGCGTTGAGAATTGCCTGAATCGCCATCGGATAGGCTTTGGGGTTGGAAGGTTCCAACCAGACACGCTTGACCTTGCCGGGAGTGGTGGGGATATTGCTTTCACCACGCACACGAATATCTTTTTGGGTAGAAGGATCCACCAGATCCGCCACAAGCCGCACATCGTGTAAAGTTGAGGGCATCACCCTGCCACGAACCGCCAAAACCCGCCCCGATTCAGCAACTGCCTGCTCAAAACTACCGGTAATATCTGCCAGCGCTGAAATAAACAGGTTGCCCAGACTGTGCCCATTGACTCCCGCTGCTTCACTGAAGCGGTACTGAAAAATTTGGGTCAGTAAATCCTCATCATCAGATAACGCCGCCAGACAGTTGCGAATATCACCAGGAGGCAAAATCCCCAAATTGCGCCGCAAAGCGCCTGAAGAGCCTCCATCATCCGCTACCGTTACAATCGCAGTCAGGTTGTGGGTATATTCCTTCAGTCCGCGCAGCAACGAAGACAATCCTGTCCCCCCACCGATGACCACCACGCGCGGGCCTTTTTCCTTTCTGCGGTAACTGCTGACCGTATCCACAATCGGTTTGTCCGGACGCATAAATGGTTTCAGCAGTGAACGGTTGAATCCGATCACACTGTAAAGAATCAACCCAATCCCCACCAACGAGAACACAATTACCCGGATACCGCGGTCAAGTTCCTGAAGGGATAGCAGCGAGAGCATGGGTTGCAGTGTGTCAGGCGCATTTCGGTAAATATCCAGTGCCACCATCGTTAAACCTAACGCCACCAGCGTTGTACCGATTAAGAGAGGAATCAGCCAGCGTTTTACCCCAATACCCGGAGTCAGCCAGCGCAACTCCTGCCTGACCGATTGAAAGAAACGTTGAATTCCGGGCATCTTTTCGGGCTGCATACCACATCTATTTATAATCTTCTTTTCATCCGGCGTCAACAGACAGGCGGTTG
The DNA here is from genome assembly GCF_053501535.1 of Bellilinea sp. Taxonomy (NCBI): domain Bacteria; kingdom Bacillati; phylum Chloroflexota; class Anaerolineae; order Anaerolineales; family Anaerolineaceae; genus Bellilinea; species Bellilinea sp. The sequence continues at coordinate 23,549 of NZ_JBRCOK010000170.1, forward strand.
ATCAGTCAAATTTTGTGATAGTCTTCTGATATAATTTGTGACATGGATAACTTTATTGTAGCAGATATTGGCGGTACTCAAATACGGGTTGCTCTATTTGCGAGGGGAAACATTAACCCGCTGCAGGTTCGCAAAATCCGCACCCGCGATAAAGACCAGTCCCCGCTGGAACGCCTCATCAAACTGATTAAAGAAATTGGGGCAGATACACACCATGTCCGGGCAATTTGTGTGGCAGTACCCGGCTTCATTGATGCGGAAAATGGCGTCATCATAGATGCAAATAACATCCCCGGCTGGGTCAATTACCCTATCCGCCAGTTACTGGCAGAACATTTCTCAGTACCCATTCTCATCGGCAACGATGCCAATCTGGCAGCCCTGGGGGAATGGCGCTACGGCGCCGGTCAAGGACACCATCATATTTTATATTTGACCATCAGTACCGGTATCGGTGGCGGAGTCATCATAAACGACCAGTTGTTGGTCGGGTCGCGCGGTCTGGCGGCAGAATTTGGGCATGTCACCATCATACCCGAAGGGCCGTCCTGCAGTTGTGGTCAGCGCGGACACCTGGAAGCAGTGGCCTCCGGCACGGCAATTGCCCGCTGGGTGCAGGAGAAGATTGGGCTGGGATTTCCTTCTTCCCTGCAGGGAAAAACCACGATCAGCGCGAAAGATGTTGCCGACGCTGCCCGCGAAGGGGATGAACTGGCATTGCGAGCGATGAACCGCGCCGGCACTTATATCGGTTATGCTATTGCCGACTTTTTACATCTATTCAATCCCTCCATCGTTATCCTTGGCGGCGGCGTCTCAACTGCCGGCCCAATCTTGATTGATCCGCTGCGCACCGCAATTTTGGAACGAATTATGGATCGGGCGTACCTGAATGACCTGACCATTACAACCGCCCATTTGGGGGATAATGCCGGCCTTGTCGGGGCATTGGCACTGGCTGAAAGCGGAGTTGATCCGTAAGGACTTCCAAAACCGGTTCCGATTGTTTGGCACATCCACGCTGGAAAAGCGAACTCATTTAGGCTAAAACGTCGGAATCGCCTGTGGATATTTCGGTTTGTCCTTTGAACGGATTTGCTATAATCATTTCAAGGATTGTCAATTTCAGATCATTTCGTTTTCTCTACCCTTATCACCTGACCAATCAATAATTTATGGAGGATTTATGCCGCTAAAGAACCTGCCCGGACCCCAAGCGCGGAAGTGGATCGAGCGTGATCACGCTGTAATTTCACCATCCTATCCTCGGGGTTATCCGTTCGTCATGGATCACGGACGGGGTGTAGAAGTTTGGGACGTGGACGGCAACCGTTTTTTGGATTTTTCAGCAGGGATTGCTGTGGTTTCCACAGGACACTCTCACCCAAAGGTGGTCAAAGCCATTCAAGAACAGGCTGAAAAGTTTATCCACATTTCCTCAGATTTCTATCACCAGAAATGGATTGAACTGGCAGAGAAAATCAATGAAATTGCCCCCTTTGAAGAAGACGCTGTCAGTTTTATGACCAATTCAGGTACCGAAAGCATTGAAGCCGCCATTAAACTGGCACGCTACACCACCAAAAGAACGGAGTTCATTGGTTTCTTAGGGGGGTTTCACGGGCGTACAATGGGTGCGGTAACCTTCACCGCCAGCAAAGCCTCTTATCATCGCGGTTTCTTCCCATTGATGAACGGCGTGGTTCATGTTCCGTTTGCCGATCCCTACCGCCCAATTCTGGCAAGCCGACCGGGTGAGGATTACGGCGAAACCGTTGTGCGTTACATCGAAGAGGAAATTCTGGGGCGTATCCTGCCTGCCGATGCAGTTGCCGGCATTCTGGTTGAGCCAATTCAGGGAGAAGGCGGTTATATCGTACCCCCGACTGGTTTCTTCCCCGCTCTGCGTCGTTTATGTGATCGGTACGGCATCTTATTAATCGCCGATGAGGTACAATCCGGCGTAGGACGCACCGGTAAATGGTGGGCGATTGAGCATTTTGGCGTCGAACCCGATATTTTCTGCGTTGCCAAGGGGATTGCCTCCGGCATGCCACTGGGGTTAATGGTAGCTCGAAAATCACTCGTTACCTGGCCTAAGGGCTCGCACGGCAATACCTATGGCGGAAATCCGCTCTCCTGCGCTGCTGCGCTGGCAACGCTTGAAATTATCGAAAATGAACTGATGGAAAACGCCACCCGCGCCGGCAGCTATGCACTTGAAAAATTACGCGTCATGCAGGCAAGGCACCCCACCATCGGCGAAGTGCGCGGAATCGGGCTGATGATTGGAATTGAATTCGTCTATGACCGTCAAACCAAATTGCACGCCGATGACCTGCGTGACCGGATCGTAGACCTGGCATTTGAGAGAGGGTTATTAACCCTCGGCGCGGGTAGAAATGTCATCCGCATTTCACCGCCGCTGAGTGTCAATCTGGCCGAGCTGGATGAGGGTCTGGAAATACTGGAACAGGCCATTGCTCAGGCTGAGGAAGAACTGCTGCCCGTTCATGAGGCTGAAGCACAGCCCTGTTAAGAGGATTTTTGAATGCTACTGCCTGACTTTCGTGTCCGCCAACGGGATTATTTACTGGAAATTTCCCGCGCGCTGACTCAGGAACTCGATCTGGAAAAGCTGCTCGGACGCATTCTGGCAATTTCAATTGAAATGCTGGCCGGTCAGGCAGGACTGATTGCCTTGCGGGATGAACACGGCAGCTGGACCGTTCCGGTTTCGCACGGCCTGCCGCCTCTCTTTTTGCGTTACCTTGCCCCCTATCTGGATCAGATTACCGAAGATACCCCCCCGGACGAGTTCGAACTGCTCGAAATCAACCGCCGTTTGCGTGAACTGGCGCGTATGGCCAGCATGGGGCTGTTGAATGGGGTTGTCCTGCCGCTGGTAGCCCGTCAGATCGTTGTGGGCGTGATTTTCATCTTCCGTTCTTATCCGGATAATTTTTCCGCCAATGACCGCGCCCTGTTGCGCAGTTTTGCCGATCAGGCTGCCATTGCCGTTCAGAATGCTCAACTGTATACCCAATCCGAACGCACCACCCAGCGGTTGAACGCCCTGCTGGATTCGGTTGCCGATGGCATCCTCATCCTTGCCCCCGATCTGCGAATTGAACGCAGTAATCCGGCTGCGGCAAGACTGCTCAACCACCCGATTGAGAAAATGCAGGGAAAACCGCACGAAGAAATTATCCGCTGGGCAAAACCACCCCGGGATATGACTCTCGAACAGGCGGTGGCGGGTGGCTGGCCGCTTACAGCCCACGCACACCTGTACGTAGAAGGGGATCTCATCCGCAGTGATTCGCTTCCCCCTCTACCGGTGGGTATTACCTATGCCCCGCTGATTTCGGAGGGGATATTGTTGAATATCATCGCCACTCTGCGCGATATTACCCATTTCCGGCAGGCCGAAGAATTAAAAAGTACGTTTATCTCCATCATCTCCCATGAGCTTAAAACACCATTGGCATTGATCAAGGGTTATGTCAGCACCCTGCGCCGCGAGGATGCCCGATGGGATCGTGAAATCGTCAATGAAAGTCTGGCAATTATCGAAGAAGAAGCCGACCGCCTGGACTTGCTGGTTGAAAACCTGTTGGATGCTTCCCGTCTGCAGGCGGGTGGATTAGCCCTCAAACTCTCCGATGTCAACGTCCCGGACCTTGCCCGCCGCACCGCTGAACGGATGCAGATCCAGACCACCCGCCACACCATCCTGACCGATTTTCCTCCAGATTTTCCGGTAATTCTGGCGGATGAGAACCGCCTGCGTCAGGTGCTGGCAAATTTGATTTCCAATGCGATCAAATATGCCCCGGAGGGAGAAATTCGCATCAGTGGCCAGGTAAGACCGGATATCGTCATCATTTGCGTCAGTGATCAGGGACCGGGCATAGCGCCAGATGATATTCCGCATGTTTTCGACCGGTTTTATCGCTCTCCTGAAGCCATGCGCCAGACCAAAGGAGCCGGTTTGGGCCTTTACCTCACCAAAGCCATTGTCGAAGCCCATGGCGGGAAAATCTGGGTGGATACCGAAAGCGGCAAAGGCGCTCGGATTTGTTTTTCGCTGCCGCGTACAGAAGAAACACCCGCCCCGCCGAAAGTGGTATAATGAAGCCCGGTATAAATTCGCCGCTCGCTGGGGCAAGGAATACCCCGCCCCAGATTTTTAAGTTATTTTTTGACAGAAGGTGAGAGAATTCGAATGGCAAAGATTCAAACCCAGTGCCCCCGTTGTAAGGCCCCCGTTGTAGCAGAAATTGAGCAACTTTTTGATTTGAACGTCAACCCGCAAGCCAAACAACGCTTGCTCAGCGGTCAGGTCAATGTGATTCATTGTCCCGCCTGCGGCTACGAAGGTATGCTTGGCACACCCATTGTGTATCATGACCCTGAAAAGGAATTATTGCTCACGTTTGTCCCTTCGGAACTGGGCTTACCGGCAAATGAACAGGAAAAACTGATTGGTCCGCTGCTCAATCAGGTGATGAACAAACTACCGCCGGAAAAACGCAAAGCCTACCTGCTGCGTCCTCAAACCATGTTCACCTTTCAAACCTTAATTGAACGGGTATTAGAGGCTGACGGCATCACCCGCCAGATGATTGACGAGCAACAAAAACGGCTCAATTTACTTCAGCGCATTCTTTCCACCCCGCAAGCCGAATCGCGTCTGGAAATTATCAAACAGGAAGAAGCCTTGATTGACGCCAGCATGTTTTCTCTGCTCACCCGTCTGATCGAAAGCGCACTGGCACAAGGAGATGAGCGGGGAGCAAGAGTTCTGGCTGCCATTCAGAAAGAACTGTTAGACAACACCACCATCGGTCAGGAAATCAAAAATCAATCCGAAGAGGCCCAGCAAGCCGTTCAAATGCTGCAGGAAGCCGCAAAAGAAGGTTTTACCCGCCAGAAATTGCTCGATCTGGTTATTCAAACCGCTGAAAGTGATGTCAAACTCAGCACCATCGTCTCCATGACCCGCAATGGTATGGATTACACCTTCTTCCAGATGCTGGCCGAACGAATTGAACAAGCCAGCGATGAAGAAAAAACCCGCCTTGAGAATTTGCGTCAAAAACTGCTTGACTTTACTCGAAAAGTTGATGAGCAGATTCAACTGCAACTGGAAGACAGCCGCAAATTACTCAACCAGATTCTGGCTGCCGAAAATGTTGAAACCGCAACTCAGGAACATTTGGGTGAACTGGATGCCTACTTTGTTGAGGTATTGCAGCAAGAATTGAACGCCGCCCGTTCCAACGGAGACCTGGATCGGATTGCCAAATTGCAACAGGTTAATGGCGTTCTTGAACAGGCATCTGCTCCGCCGCCTGAACTGGCACTGATTGAGCAGTTACTCGAAGCGCCCAGTTATGATGAGCGCATGAAACTCTTGCAGGAAAAATCCGAAATGGTCACCCCGGAATTTGTGCAAATGCTTTCCGCGCTGATTGCCCAGAGTGAAGAACAACAGCCCCCCGAAGTAGTAACCGCCTTGAAGGAGATTTACCGCATCGCTCTGCGGGTTTCGATGATGTCAGCCCTAAACCAGTAAGTGAGGTCCGGCATTCCACAACACGCGCTGTTGCGCCTGCCATAACCCGGCATACACACCGCCTGTCGCCAGCAGGCGGTAATGATTTCCCCGCTCAATTACCCGCCCTGCCTGCAACACAAGAACTTCATCTACTTGTTCCATGCCAATTAAGCGATGAGTTATCCATAAAACGCCCCGCTCTTGAAAGAGGTCAAATAAGGTTTTCATTAATCTGATCTCATTCAGAGAATCCAGACCTGCAGTTGGTTCATCCAGCAGGATAAAGGGGGCATTGCTTAACAAAGCACGCGCCACCGCCAGTCGTTGACGCTCCCCTCCGCTCAAAAATTGACCGTGTTCGCCAACCCAGGTTTCCAGTCCATTGGGTAAAGCCTTCAGCCATTCACTCAAACCCGCTAATTGGATAGCGCGGAAAAGTTCCTGCTCATCCGCTTCAGGGCGGGCAATCAACAAATTCTGCCGGACAGTAGCGCTGAACAGGTATGGCGCAGCCGAAACAACCCCGAAATAACGGCGGATGTGAGTCGAATCGAAGTTTTTGTAGTCCAATCCATTGATCCGAATTTCCCCATCATCATAATCCCAATAGCGAAGCACCAGTTGAACAAGGGTGGACTTGCCAGCCCCGCTCTCCCCAACGACAGCAACCTTCTTTCCGGGGAAAAGGGATAAATCCATCTCCTTCAAAGCTGGCAGCGGCCGGCCCGGGTAATGAAAAGTGAGTTTGTTAATCTCCAGCCTGGGATGTTCAACCACGGGAATTTCCTGCGGCTGAAGAGGTTCAGTCACTGCTGGCGGCTGGTCACTGATTTCAAACAATCGCCGGGCCGATTCCAGGTTGCCGCGTAATTGTTGAGCCGCTTGCGGCAGCGGATTGACCGCCTCAAAACTCGCCAGGGTCAGCATGGCCAGCACTGCCAAACGGTAGCCCTCCAGAGAGCCGTTGCTGACCAGTTGTGTGCCAATGCTCAGCACAATCACAAGGGTAAGGCTGGTCAGCACGGTCATCAACCCGTTGACGATTCCATTTCCCAAGACCAATTTCCGCTGAGCCTGAGAGGTTACAGCAAGATGAGATACGAGGCGCTCCTTTTCTTTTTCTTCTCGGCTATACGCAACAATATCCGCCATCCCCTGCAGAACGGCCACGATTTCTGCATTCAATCGCGCCTTATGCTGAACATACTCCACGCCTGTTCTCTGCCCAATCCAAAACGCCAGCAAAGATAAACCGCCTCCACCTGCCAGCAAACCTCCTGCCAGCACCAGCCCCAGCCGCCAATCCACCAGCCCGATAAACCAGCCCATTCCTGTCGTGACCAGGATTGCACTCAGCGGCGGTGCCAGCACCCGAACGTAAAAATTCTCCAGCGTTTCAATGTCCCCAATCGCCCGTTGCAGAACATCCCCGCTACGATAATCCTGCAGCCGGGCCGGAGAAAGCGGCTCAATTTTTGAGTAAAACCATACCCGCAGCTGCGCCAACAGTCGAAAGTTAACCGAATGGGAAACCAGCCGTTCCAGATAGCGCAGTCCCGCGCGTGCAATTCCAAAAAAGCGGACACCCACAATGGCAACCTGTAAAGCTGCAATGCCGGGTTGCAAGGCTGCCCGCGCAATCAAGTCTGCCGAAGTGCCTAACAAACCGATACCCGCAAACACCGTTGCGGCATTCAAAACCACCGATACCAGCACCCACCCCCCAAAGGGTTTCAACAATGCCAAAAGCCGCAGGGTGGTTTTCACAATCCTCCTCCGTACCCCTGAACAAGGCGAGTGTAGTGATCATTTCGCTGGTACAGTTGAGCATGACTGCCCTGCTCGACAATCCGGCCGCCCTCTAAAACCAGGATACGATCTGCACGCATGACGGTTGGCAAACGATGAGCAATCATCAAAACCGTCCGTCCGGCACACAACTGAAGAATACTTTCCTCCAATAACTGTTCCAGAGCGGCGTCCAGATGAGCGGTCGGTTCGTCCAGTACCACAATTGGAGCATCCTTAAGAAAGGCACGCGCCAATGCCAGCCGCTGGATTTCTCCGCTGCTTAATTTTGTCCCTCCTTCTCCCAAGGGGGTTTCCAACCCCTGTGGCAGACGCAGAATCAGCTCCTCAAGCTGCGCAAAATGGATGGCATGCTGCAGTTCATTTGGGCTGCTGGCAGGGGATGCCAGCAACAAATTTTCGCGCAAGGTACCGTGTTGCACGTACGGGCGCTGCCCTACCCAGGCAATCTGCTTTCGCCAGGCGTGCAAGTCAAGTTCTGCCAGGGAATGATGATTAATCCAGATATGTCCTTTTTGAGGCAGGATAAAGCCCATCATCAAATTGGCAATGGTCGTTTTTCCGCTTCCGCTGCTGCCCACCAGTGCCAACACCTCGCCATGCTTTAGTTCGAAATTGATCTCTTTTAATGCCGCCGCATCGCGCCCGCTGAATTGAAAGGATACATTTTCAAAGCGGATGAAATCGCCCTTCCTGAAAGCAGGTACGGCCTTGGCAGATTCGCCGCTTTGAACTGGCAAGGAGTCAACCAGCGCAAAAATACGGCTGGCCGCGCTGACTCCGCTCATGCCGGCATGAAAACGCTGGCCCAGTAAACGTAACGGCTGATAAAACTCCGGTGCCAGCAGTAAAACCACAAAGGCTTGTTGAAACTCCATCAAGCCATACAGCAGACGCAGTCCAATTTGAACCGCAATGACCGCAGTGCTGATGGTTGCCGCCAGTTCCAGCACCAATGCTGAAAGGAACGTGACCCGCAAAACGCTCATCGTCGTGCGGCGGTAATCTTCCGCAACTTTACCAATCCG
>NZ_JBRCOK010000171.1:0-5181 GCF_053501535.1 Bellilinea sp.
GGACTCTTCCGCGTCGTGGAAAGCTCTGCGCTGGCCTGGCTGCTGCTGCCGCCGCTGGTGGTGATCGGCGCCGTCATTCCGGCCTGGTTTCTCATCGAGCTGGCGCGCCGCGGACTGAATGTGCTGCCGCGCGGGCGCAGCTGGCAGATTTTGTCGGTTTCCTTTGCCTTGACCATTCCGCTCACCCTGCTGCTTTCGCTGGTGATGCTGGCGGTCTTTGTGGTGGTGCTGGGCGTTTATCTGAACACCCAGCCGCAGCTGCTGGCCGATTTGCAGCGCTTCTTTGAACAATTTGACCCGGCGGACGTGGACCTGCAGCAACTGGAACTGATTGCCAACCAGATTCTTGCCAACCCGGTCATCGTGGCGCTGCTGATCAGTCTGGTTGCCGGAGTCACCCCGCTGCTGGAAGAGCTGCTCAAACCGCTGGCGTTGTGGTTGTATGCCGGCGACCGGTTGAGCCCGGCACAGGGGTTTGTCGGCGGGGCGTTGTGCGGAGCCGCCTTTGGCTTGTGGGAAAATCTGAGCGCACTGGCCGGCGCGGGCAACGGCGGCGGCGTGCTGATTCTGGTTGCGCGGGTCGGCTCCCTGTTGCTGCACATCACCGCTACCGCCATCTTTGGCTGGGGGCTGGCCTCTTTCTGGGCACAGCGCCGCTATTGGGGCAGACTGGTGGGCAGCTACCTGCTGGCAGTCGGGCTGCACGCCTTCTGGAACCTTTTTGGCGTGCTGAGCGCCGTTCCGGTCACCCCGCGGCTGCCGCTTCTTAACCGCCTTCCGGTTACCGACCAAACTTTTAACCCGCTCTGGCTGGTACTGCCGGGCATGGCACTGCTCAACCTGCTGCTGCTGGTGTGGATGAACTACCGCCTGCAACGCGAAGCGCAAACGGCAATCCGGCTGGCTCATCCTTCTCAAACCGACTCGCCAGCGGCCGGCACGGCTCAAAACCAGCCGGCAGCCGACGAGCGGATGGAAGACATCTTATCAAACAGGAATACATGAATGGACTGGATTCGGCTGGCGTTGGATTTTGTGCTGCACATTGACCACTATCTGGATGTGATTATCCGCAGCGTGGGGGTTGGCACCTATGCGGTGCTGTTTGGGATTATTTTTATCGAAACCGGCCTGGTGGTGACACCCTTTCTGCCGGGCGATTCGCTCTTGTTTGCGGCCGGAGCATTTTCCGCCAAGGGCTCGCTGCAAATACTGCCGTTGTGGCTGCTGCTGATGGCAGCCGCGGTAATCGGCGACAGTGTCAATTACTGGATCGGCAACAAGGTCGGTTCGCGCGTCTTTGAACAGGAAAGCCGCTGGGTCAAGCGCGAGTATCTGGAACGCACCCAAAAGTTTTATGAAAAGCACGGCGGCAAGACCATTCTGCTAGCGCGCTTTGTGCCGATTGTGCGCACCTTTGCGCCGTTTGTCGCCGGAATCGGTAAGATGCGCTACGGTTACTTCCTCACCTACAACATTGTCGGCGGTACGTTGTGGGTCAGTCTGTTCCTGTGGGGCGGGTTTTTCTTCGGCGGGCTGCCGTTCGTGGAAAAGAACTTTTCACTGGTGATCATCGCAATTGTGCTGATTTCGGTGCTGCCGGCGGTGTGGGAAACGCTCAAAGCGCGGCAGGAAAAGCGCGCCGCCGCGTTGAAGTAAGAGGGTAAAAAAACGCCTCTTTCTTTTCCATCCATATAAAAGCTCAGTCTGGATGCTGGCGGGCAAAGACCCCCGGCATCTATCCCCAAAACCTTCCCCGCGGAGCAGCGTCATTGAAATGGGCATCAACGCAGCCCGGCGCGGGTCACACTCCTCGCCCCCCTTCCCCAAAGAGGTACGCGTTGAGCAGACGGGGCAGCCTTGCGGGGAAGGGGGGCTACGGGGGGTTGGGGCGAGCAGATGTTTTTTTACTGGCGTCGGCAGCCTGTGGTTTGACCTCTTTTCGACTTACTTTTAAAAAGCCATGGGCGGCCTGTGTACGCCGGCCGCCGATTCGTTTATTTTCCGGTAAAATTGAGCCAGTTCATCCAAAGGAGGTCTTGAAATCATGGAATACCGCCCCCTCGGACGCAGCGGCGTACAGGTTTCAGCCATCGGGATCGGCACCAACCGCTTCGGCGCCGAGATGATGCCGCAGGCTGAAGTCAACCGCCTGCTGGATTTTGCCGAACAGGCCGGCATCAATCATCTGGATACGGCCGACATTTACACCGGCGGCCGCTCGGAAGAAACCATCGGCGAAGCCCTGAAAGGCAGCCGCCGGCGAAAATTTTTCATCGCCAGCAAGGTTTTCTTCCCCACCGGCGAAGGTGTCAACGAGCGCGGCCTTTCGCGCCACCACATTCTGGAAGCGGTGGAAGCCAGCCTGCGTCGCCTGCAAACCGACTACCTTGACCTGTACTACACCCACCGCTGGGACGAAAACACACCCATCGAGGAAACCCTGCGCGCGCTGGACGATCTGGTGCGCGCCGGCAAGGTTCGCTATCTGGGCTGCTCCAACTACGCGGCCTGGCAGCTGGCGCATGCCAACCTGCTGGCGGAGGTGCGCGGCTGGACGGCTTTTGCAGTGATTCAATCGGAATACAACCTGCTCAACCGCGAGGCAGAACGCGAAGTACTGCCTTACTGCCGCCAGTTCGGGGTCGGTTTTGTGCCGTACTTCCCACTGGCAGGCGGCTTTCTGACCGGCAAGTACCGGCGCGGGCAGCCCCCGCCGCCCGGCTCACGCGGCGAAAGTTCCGCCTATGTGCAGGGCTTCATGAACGAGGCGTTTTACGACCGCATCGAACGGCTGGAAATCTGGGCAAAAGACCACGGCCACAGCCTGAACGAACTGGCCATCGCCTGGCTGCTGGCGCAGCCGGCCGTCTGCTCGGTGATTGCCGGCGCCACGCGGCTGGAACAGGTCACCGCCAACCTGCGCGCACTCGAATGGAAATTGAGCGCGGCAGAGCTGGCGGAAATCAGTCAGCTGCTGGAAAGTTAACCGCGCCGGCTTACTCGCGCGAAACGGTGACGTAAATCATCGGGCGGCGGTGGGTTTCGCTGTACAGGTAATTGCTCAGCTCTTTCTCAATATCGCGGCTGAGGTTGCCGTTGACACTGCTGCCGATCAGTCCGGAAACCCGTTTGCGGGCTTCTTCCATCACCGTTTCACTCTCACGCGAAAGCATGAACCCGCGGCTGGTAATTTGCGGTTCGCGCCGCAGGCCGCCGCTGAAACGATCCAGCACCACGTTGACCAGCACGATGCCGTCGCGCGCCAGAATTTCGCGTTCGCGCATCACATCGGTATCCACCTCGCCCACACTGGAGCCTTCCACAAAGACATAGGAGGTCGGCACTTTTTCAGCCAGCCGCAGGCTCTTGCCGTCCAGTTCCAGCACCTGTCCGTTTTCGATGACGGCAATGTTCTCACGCGGGATACCAACCTGCGTAGCCAGCAATGCGTGCTGATGCAGCTGGCGCAGTTCGCCGTGAATGGGGATGAGGAATTTGGGACGGGTCAGGTGGATGAGCAGTTTCATCTCTTCCTGGCTGGCGTGCCCGGAAACATGCACCGGCGCAATGGCCTCGTAAATCACATTGGCGCCGCGCTGGAACAGGCGGTTAATCGTCCGGTACACATTTTCCTCGTTGCCGGGGATGGGATGTGAAGAAAGCACGACCGTATCGCCGGGGATGATGTCAAACAGGCGGTTGGTGCCAGTGGAAAGCCGTCCCATGATGGAAGACGGCTCACCCTGCGAACCGGTGCACATGATGACCACCTGCTCGGGCGGCAGGGTCAGCGCCTGCTCGATGGACACCTGCAATTTCTCGGGGATGTTCAGATAGCCCAGTTTGCGCGCCATTTTGACATTATCCACCATGCTGGTGCCGGCAAATGCCAGTTTGCGCCCGTGGCGCTGAGCGGCGTTGGCCGCCTGCTGCATGCGCGAGATGAGCGAGGCAAAGCTGGCAATGATGATGCGCCCGGGGGCTTCTTTGAAGACGCGGTCAAACGCCTCGTCAATCACCTTTTCGGAAGGCGTCCAGCCGGCGCGCTCGGCATTGGTCGAATCGGCCAGCAGCGCCAGCACGCCGCGCTGCGAAAACTCGGCCAACTTGGCGTAATCGCTGGGTTTTTCGTCCACCGGCGTGTGGTCGAACTTGTAGTCCGACTGGTGAACAATCAGACCGAGCGGGGTGGTAATGCCCAGCCCAACGCCATCTGGAATCGAGTGGCAGACGTGGAAAAACTCGATGGTGAAACTGCCAAGTTGCAGGGTGTCGCCGGCCTGCACGGTGTGCAATTCGACGCGGTCGAGCAGACCGTTTTTGGCCAGTTTGACCTCGATCAACCCGCGGGTGAGCGGGGTGGCGTAAATGGGCGCCTGAATCTGCTCGATCACGTGGCGGATGGCGCCGGTGTGATCCTCGTGCCCATGGGTGATGATGATGGCGCGAATTTTGTTGCGCCGTTCGATAAGGTAGGAGATATCGGGGATGATGTAATCCACCCCCAGCATGTCACTGTCGGGGAACATCAGGCCGGCATCCACGACGATGATATCATCGCCGTATTCATAGACCATCATGTTACGCCCAACTTCCCCCAAACCTCCGAGGGGGATAATCCGAATTTTTTTGTCCTTCATTTACTTGTGTACTCTTATTCCTTTGTAAAGTTTTTTATAAAACACAATGGATGTGTTTTTAGGGTTCCAATTCAGGTTTCAAAACAAAACCCCGCCAGATTTGCAGGGCTTACGAACGAAAACGTTCCCGCCTGAGTGATTTTTTATAATCAGTTGATATATTTTAACATCAAAAGGCTAATCTGTCAAAGCGCGTGGGTTTGTTCCTTGCCGCGCTCGTTCAAAAAGCAGCGGGCGCCGCTCCGGTGGGGAAAACCGGGAATCGCATCGCAGCGGGCAGGTCAGATTTAGGTTGCCCTCCAGAAACCTTTAACCTAACTCGCGCGTACCGGAAAGCAGTTTCTGAATATGAGAAATGTGATCGCGCTCGTGCCAGGCCGCCCGCCGCAGCAGTTTGCGCGGGCTCCAGAATTCGCCGTCCTTGCCCACCACCCTGACTTCCCCTTCCAGCTTGGGCAGCATTTCTTCCAATTTCCGGCGCACCACATCCAGCTGCCCAAAGACATCCTCCGGCAGTTCACGCCGGCTGATGCCGGCC
>NZ_JBRCOK010000172.1:0-16112 GCF_053501535.1 Bellilinea sp.
CGAAATATCCACACAGGGACAGGAGCAGCGGCAGGCTGACTCCCGTCCCTGTTATTTATTTTCAGCATGTTGGGCATGGATGATTTCCTCCAACAGGCGCACGCGTTCGGTGAGGCGCACCTGATTGGAATTGAGCCGTCCGGCAATAAAAAGCAGCGCCGCAACTGCCGTCATCAGCAGCGCCAGCACAATTCCGCCGTTGATCAGCGCCGACTGCAAGGGGCGGATGATCAGGTTGGCCAGTTCGCCTAAACCGAACATCTGGAAGAAGATTTGATTGGCGGGCAGTGCGCTGGCTGCCCCGATCAGAGAAATCAGCACGAGAATCGCCAGCGCCAGAATCAGCCCGGCAAAGCCATACAGGATCACACTGATCCAGTTTGTTTTTGATTTTTCAGCATTCATTACCAGCCTCACAGGGAAAGAATCACGTCCGTACGGTGAATGGGGTGTAACACCGAGTTTATCACAGATGGAGCGCAGCACGCTTCTGGATTCGCTTCCGGCGGGAAATTGAGCGGGTATTTGGATTGACATGCCGCGAATAAAATCATATACTCTAAATAGATTATTAATGGATGGTAAAAAACATCTAATTGGAGTATAAAATGCAGGCACTCCCTCCAACTTCCCCGCTTCGTTTGATCATCCGGAAGGTTCGGCGAGTCTATCGCCCGTTCCTGATTCGACCGGCACATGCCTACTTCTTCCCGGCTTTGCTGCGGGCTGTTCCCCGTCGGCTGCGGATTGCCCGATTGCAGGAAGAACAGGACAATGATTTGTCCACTGCGCTTCCCATCTCGCCCGATTCCCATCGTTTTCCCCTGTAAACTTCCATGCCCGAACCCGAAAAGGTCACCATCAATCTGAGTGTGGTGGATTTGGGTCAGATTGATGTGCTGGTGGAGGAAGGTTACTATTCCAGTCGTACTGACTTTTTACGCACGGCTGCCCGCGCCCAACTGGAAAAACAGAGCGAGGCGCTGAATCAAATTGTGCGCCGGCGGGGGTTGACCATTGGGGTTGTCCACTTGAACCGTGCCGAGCTGGAAGAGCATTTTCAAAAGGGGGAAAGCCTGGATGTGCGGGTGGTCGGAATGCTGGCAATTGATGCAGAAGTACCGCCGCAGCTGGCTGGGGCGGTGATTCGCAATCTTCAAGTGTATGGGGTGGTACGCGCCACTCGTGCCGTGCGGGCGGCACTGGGAATCAAGGAACGGCGCAGTCCGGCAGATTAGGGTTGCGCTTAAGCCACGGCTTTTGTTCTGGCAATTCGCTCTAAAACATCTCCCAATTGTTTCAATTCCCGTTCGGTGTTGTAATGGACTGCCCCGACCCGTACCATGCCGCCTTTATCTTCCACTCCCAATCGTTCGGTAACCGCCAGGGCGTAATAATTGCCGTCCCACACATAAATATCTTCGCGGCCCAACTGGACGGCAACCTCGCGCGGATGCTGTCCATTCAAGCGGAAGGCGAAGGTCGGCACGCGGTCTTTGATGCGGCGCGGGTCGCTCAAGCCGTAGAGCGTCAAACCGCGGATGCTTTTCAACACATCCAGCAGGTTGCGGCTCAGGCGGTATTCATAAGCGCGAATGGCAGCCATGGCCTGTTTCAGTCGCATGCGCCGCCCTTTGTAGTGCGGGCTGAGATCCTTGCTGAATTCTCCGCCAAAGGTTTCGCCCAGCCATTCCAGATATTCCATTGTCCCCAGAACGCCGGCAATGCCTTCGTGGTTTTGGGTGCCGGTTTCAAATTTGCCGGGGGGTGTATTGGATGCCGGGCGCACCTTATAGGCAAACAGGCTGTCGAGCAAATTGTAACGGCCGTAGAGGATGCCGGCGTGCGGGCCAAAAAACTTGTACGAAGAGGCTACCAGAAAGTCGCAGCCGAGTGCCTGCACATCGATTGGCCCGTGGGCGGCGTATTGGACGGCGTCCACATACACCAGCGCGCCGGCGGCATGCGCCATGGGGATGATTTCTTCCAGCGGATTGATGGTGCCCAGCGCATTGGAGGCATAACCGACCGCCAGCAGACGCGGTTTTTCTTCCAGCGCAGCCTGCAGGTCATCCAGGTCCAGCGTGCCGTCCTCGGGATGAAAATCCACCCAGCGTACGCGCACGCCGCGATCTTCGGCAGCCAGTACCCACGGGGTGATGTTGGCATCGTGATCCAGCCGGGTGACCACGATGGTATCGCCCTCTTTCCATGTGCGCGCCAGCGAACGGCTGATGTGCAGGGTCAGGCTGGTCATGTTGTTACCAAAGACAATTTCCTCAGGGCGGGCAGCATTGTAAAAATCGGCCATGGCGGCGTGAGCAGCGTCCAGAATCCGATCCGACTCCTGGCTGGTTCGAAAAGCCCCGCCGTGGTTGGCGTTGGAGGTGGTCAGGTACTGTTCCATTCGCTCCAGGGCTGAAAGGGCGATCTGCGTTCCGCCGGGGTTATCCAAAAAGATGGCACCGCTTTGCAGCGCGGGGAAGCGGTTGCGGATGATGGAACTTTCCAGGGTCATAGGCTTGTTCTCCTTTGGCGGCGGTTTTCAAAGATTATACGCCAGTTTTGTGGGTGCGTTGATCTTCTTGCGTTTGTATTTTGGGATAGAGTATAATCCAATTAAACGATCGGTAAGCAAAAATCCTGACAGGAGGAATTTTCATGTCCACCCTCAATCTGATCCTGCAGAGCCTGCATAACCTCACCCGCTGGGCTTTGGTCATTCTTGGCGTGATTGTTATTGTGCGCGGATTCACCGGCTGGCTGCGCGGTCGGCGTTTCAATAAAGACGACAATCGCTTTGGCCTGCTTTACACCTCATTTTTTGATGTTCAACTGTTGCTGGGTTTAATCCTGTACTTCTCCAAAGGCTGGTTCGGGGTGCTGACGGCCGATTTTGCGGCGGCCATGCGCGCTGCCGGCACCCGCTTTTTTGCCATTGAACATTTTTTGCTGATGTTCATTGCGCTGGTGGTGGCCCATGTGGTGCGCACCCGCTCCCGCAAAGCCGCCAGCGATGTACTCAAGCACCGCTGGGCGGCGCTGGGCTACCTGCTTTCCTTTGTGTTGATGCTGGCAGCCATTCCATGGCCTTTCCTCGAATACGGGCGGCCATGGCTGCGTCTTTTCGGTTTGCAGTTTTAAGCGATCAATCCAGTTCCAGCTCTGCCACCGAACCCACCACCCGTTGGGGCTGGTAGGGATAGGCAGAAATCATATCGCGGCTGGTGACTCCGCTCAGCACCAGAATCGTACCCATGCCGCTTTGGATGCCAGCGAGAATATCGGTGTCCATGCGATCACCAATCATAATGGTATTTTCGCTGTGGACGCCAAGGTAGTTGAGGGCGGCGCGCATCATAAACGGGTTGGGTTTTCCCACAAAGAAGGGCGTTTTGCCGGTGGCTTTTTCGATCAGGGCAGCCATGGCGCCGCAGGCAGGTACAATCCCTTCTTCGGTGGGGCCGGTTGCATCCGGGTTGGTGGCCACAAAACGCGCGCCGGCGTTGATCAGCCGCACCGCTCTGGTGATTTGGGCAAAACTGTAGTTGAAGGTTTCCCCCAAAACCACGTAATCGGGGTCGAACTCGGTTTGAATGTAACCCACCTCGTGCAGTGCCACCTGCAGACCGCTTTCGCCGATCACAAAGGCTTTGCCGCCCGGCATTTGGGCATGCAAAAAACGGGCGGTTGCCATAGCGCAGGTGAAGATCGAGTCTTTGTCAATATCCAGTCCCATGTTCTGCAGGCGGTGCGAGAGATCAGAAGGAGTCCAGATCGGGTTATTGGTCAGCACCAGAAACTTAATCTTTTTGGCACGCAGACGGGCAATGAATTCATCCGCACCGGGGATGATCTTTTGCCCGCTGATCAACACGCCGTCCATATCAATCAAATAGTTTACTTTTGGCATGGCTGCTCCTTGGAATAAGGAAATGGTCTTGCCGAGTTAAATTATAGCCCGTACTCGCCCGATAACGTTGATTCTTGACCGATTAATAACCGGATCATAACAAATCGCCTGTATCGGGTTAAATGTTAAAGCGGATGTTGATAATATCGCCGTCTTTGACGATGTATTCTTTGCCTTCCAGGCGCAGCTTGCCTTTGGCACGCGCCTCGCTCATTCCGCCCAGTGCGATCAAATCGTCGTAGGTAATGACTTCGGCGCGGATGAAACCTTTTTGCAGATCGGTGTGGATTTCGCCGGCAGCTTCCGGGGCGGTTGCACCGCGCCGCACCGTCCAGGCGCGCACTTCGTCCGGGCCGACGGTAAAGAAGGACTGCAAGCCAAGCAGGTCATAAGAAAGGCGGATCATCCGGTTGAGGCTGGGTTCGCTGATGCCGTATTCTGCCATGAACAGGGCGGCATCTTCCGGCGGCAGTTGGGCAATTTCCATTTCCAGTTTTGCCTGTAGCGCCACAACCTGACTGTGGCGGTGGGGGTATTCCAATGCCGGGGCGGTCTGTCCCTCGGAAAGATTCAGCACCACCAGCACCGGTTTGCGGCTGAGGAAGCCAAAACCAGAGAGCAGTTTTTCCTCGTCCGCTTCGATATCCACATCGCGCAACGGAATTTCCTGACTGAGTGCCTGATGCAGCCGCTCGAACAGGGCAATTTCGCGTTCAATTGCCGAACGATCCCTTCCGCCGCCTTTTTTGCGTTCTTCCGCCAGGCGTTCCAGTTTGCGCTCGACGGCGATCAGGTCGTTGAGCACAAATTCGGCATCCATGGCTGCCAGATCGCGCTCAGGATTCACACTGCCTTGCGGGTGGGGTACATTTTCATCCTCAAAAACACGGACGACGTGAATGAAACCGTCCATTTGGGTCAGCTGATTGAGCAGCGTGCCGGAGATGCCGCTTTTGCCCGCCGAGCCATCCAGCCCGGCAATATCGGCGTAGGTGACTTTGGCGTAAATGGTCTTTTTTGGGTTGAACATTTTGGAAAGTACATCTACGCGTGGATCCGGCACATCCACCACGGCGGTGTGGATTTCGATTTTGCCGGTGGCAACGCCGGTAGGCTGATTGCCGCGGGTGAGGGCATTAAACAGGGTGGTCTTTCCCGATTGAGGTAATCCGATGATTCCCAAACGCATGATGGTTTGAAACCTTGACCCTTCCGAAGAATTTTGATATATTTCAGGTTAGATCACGCCGAAGTGGCGGAACTGGCAGACGCGCACGACTCAAAATCGTGTACCCTCCGGGTATGTGGGTTCGATTCCCACCTTCGGCACTGCTGATTATATCACGCTGCGCGCCGCACCTGACTGCGGCGCTGGTTTCTTAAAAATCATCCCGGCACAGCCTTTGAGGAGAACCTCATGTCACCAGAACTCAATGACCTGATTCAGTGGGCGCGCGAGGCGGGAAGTTTGCTGCGCCAGCGCTTTGGAGGTGATCATTCCATCCGCTTCAAAGGCAGCACCGATATTGTCACCGAAGCCGATCACCAATCCGAGGCTCTGCTGATGGAGCGCATCCTCAGCCGTTTTCCCGATCACACCATCATCACCGAAGAAAGCGGCCATCACAACGGCAGTGATGAGCACTGCTGGTACATTGACCCGATTGACGGAACGATCAACTTTGCGCATGGATTTGCCTTCTTTTGCGTTTCGATTGCTTATGCAGAGGCTGGTCACCTGCGGCTGGGGGTGGTTTACGACCCCATCCACGACGAGCTGTTTGCTGCCGAAAGCGGCAAAGGCGCATGGCTCAACGGTGTCCCGATTCAGCCGGGCAGTGCGGCTTCGCTGCGCGAGTGCCTGCTGGTTTCCGGTCTGCCGCACCATGACCATTCTCCCTACACCGATGCGGCGTTTGCCTGCTTCCGCGATCTGACCCTGCGCTCGCAGGGGGTGCGCCGGCTGGGTTCGGCCGCCCTGGATTTGTGTTATACCGCCTGCGGCCGACTGGACGGCTACTGGGAATTCTCCGTTCAACATTACGACATTGCCGCCAGCGCGCTGATCGCCCGGGAAGCCGGCTGCATCGTTACCAAACTGGACGGCGATGAGGACATTCTGAAACCACCGGTCAGCATTCTGGCGGGCAATCCAAAGGTCTATGCTTTGCTGCGGGATGCCTTGCGCCAGCATGGTTTGTAAACAACTGCTGCCCGGTTTCCAGTGCCGGGCAGCAGTTTTATTTTACCGAATCAGTGAGGAATTACCGTGATATGACCGGCATCCACAACCGAACAGGCACCACGATATTCAGGCGCCCTTCGATTTGCGGATTGATCGGCTCGGTTTTACTCTGGATGTACTCGATCACTGCATCGCGGACATAGTACTGTGTGTCTGCAACGATTTGATCAAGTGGCCAGAGCGATTTCCCGCCATCATTGAAGTTGCAGGAACCTGCCGCCAGATAGTTGACGGTCGAAACATTGTAGTAAGTGTTGGCGTCGTTGAAGTTCACCCTCTTGCCGTCAAACTCCAGCGCAGCCACGTTGTTCCCATTGGGCGATTCTGGAGAGGTGTCGAAGTAGGTTATCTTGCCACCGGCGTTGATATCCAGCATGCAGGTTGTGTAGTAGGAATAGCCGCCGTAACCCGGTACGTACTTATAGTAGTAGTAATTGCGGTATGCCCGTTCCAGGATCTGTTTAATTTGCGGGCCGTTCATCCGCAGTACCACCAGCGAATTTTCATACGGCATGGCGCTGAACATATCGCTGATCTTCAATGAATAGGGTGTGCTGGGAGTTGCGGTATCGGCAATCTTCCTGTTGGTCATTGCACCGGACAGGTGGAAATCAACCTCGATCTTTTCCTTTTTCAATTTCCACACCGAAGCATCCGCCTGCAGGTTTGCGCCATTGGTTTCGGTGGTGTAAGCCTGCAGTGTATCAATTGGCGTGATGGTCTGACCGATGACGGTGTTGTTGTAGGCAGCCAGTTTATCTGCGTAAGGTTGAATGATTCCCTTGATGGTTGCATCTTCTGCGTAGTCAGCGGTCTTCACCTCAAGAGCACGCCCGGCGCGGGAAACGACCTCATAAGCCTGAGACAAAATGCCCGCATCGCTGATAGTCGTGGTTGATTTGGGGCGCAGCCCGATGATGATTTCCCCAAGGTAAGTGTTGTAACGATTGGCCTGCCCGATGATCACCGGTACACCATCCGGATTGCCCAGCAGCGTTGGCAGGTATTGATAGGGTGCCGTGATGTAACGGCTGTCGGTAGGATGGGTGTGCGAGTGGCCGCCTACGATGGCATCAATGCCAGACACATTGGATGCCAGATAGGTATCCACATTATTATCCACCTCGACACTCTTCGGATCTGGTGCGAACCCGATGTGGGTCAGGGCAATCACGACATCGCTGCTATCGCGCAACATGTCCACGTACTGGCTGGCAGTTTCGATGGGATTGGTGAAAGTCAACCCTTCAATGTTGCTGGGTAGTTCGTAATTGGGTACGCGATGGTTGCCGATACCGATGATACTTACCTTGATCGCTTCAGGGCCAACCGTCTTGCGCACAAACGGCAATACCGGTATCCTGGCAATTCCGTAGCGGCCGTCATCCTGTAAATTCGCCTGCAGGATTGGGAAGGTCGCATCCGAGAGGGTGCTGAAAACCTCTTTGCCGAAATTGAATTCATGGTTACCCAGCACCATTGCATCATAACCCATGGCGTTGAAGGCCTTAATCAGCGGATTGATTTGCATGTCAGCAGGCAGGGGACTGCCGTCTGCGCAGTAGCCCAAACCGGCCGATTTGAAGTAGTACATCATCGAATCGCCCTGAATGTTATCGCCGGCGGTAAGCAGGAGGGTGCGGTTGGGGTTGTGAGCGCGTTCCCGTTTGATCAGGGTTGCCAGATTGGTGTATCCCGCCGTGGTACCGGATTGCAGCAATCGGCCATGTGAGTCGTTGTGGTGCAAAATTGTCAGCGGAATGATCGGGCCGCCGGCGTCCGTACCTTCACGGGTGATGCGGTCGTCCAGCAGACCGTCGCCTTTGGGTCCCCGGTAGGGTTCATCTACTGTGTAGCGGCGTACCCAATCAATCACCACATTCAACATATCACCCCAGTAAGACAGGTTCCTGGCGTACTTGAAGGCAATGAAACCATCCTGCCCGGCGGGTGCCAGAAAGCTGTTGGTGGCAATCCGATAGGTGCGATTTGGATCAATCGGTAGCCAGGCGTCGCTTTCCCGATCATAGACCTGAACATCGTACGCTCCCCAAGCCCACGGTTGCGGACCGGGCAAGGCATCGGAATAGCGGTAGAATTTGTAGCGAATGCCCGAAACCTGAATTGCGCCTTTGAAGAGCGTTGCGCTCTGGTTAAGCAGGTCAATGATTTCAGCGCCGGTCATATCGGCTACTACAGTGTCGTTACCAAAGGGTAATATCTGGAACAACATCCCATAAGTGAGTACCATTGGATCATGTGTCCATACCCCTTCGGCCTGGCACTCAGAAGCGGTGCTGGTCCAAATGTAGGTGCCGGGGTTGGCGGGATCCTCTTTATCACACCAGTCAATTCGAATACCACCCGGGTTATTAAAGACCATGTCCACGTCATTATCCGGCGTGGTATCCGAGTTCAACTGGTTATAGATGGCATCTTGAATGAAGCTGCCCATCATTCCATCGCCGTTGTAATTGCGCAACAGGTCAACCTGCGTCCAGCCAATTGGTTCATTGATCAGGGTTTGATAATTAGGATCCGAAACATAACTGGTAACCAAGGCTTTTACAGTGGCATCTTCGGGATCGGAAGTGCCAACTGTAATGCGGCTCCAGCTGATGGTAACTGCGCCGGTAGATGGATCATAAGTGAAGTCGGCGCGGCCGATTTTGCGGCCGTTGTAATGCGCCTGCACCACCGCGGTATTTCCTACCATTGTGGCAGCAGACAAATCGGTGTGGCTGTGACCACCAATGATCAGGTGCACCGGTTTTCCAGCCTCGTTGAGTTTACGGGCCAGGGTTTGATCCCCATCAACCGAAAAGCCGTATCCATAACCACCGTCAGTGTAGCCGTTGTGGCTGAGAACAACCAGTACATCTGCCCCGGCCGCCTTCATTTCGTCATAGTAATGCAGGATAGATTGGGTCGGGTCTTTGAAACAAAGTCCCTCGGTGGCTTCGGCGATGGTGATGTAAGGAGTTTCAATGGAACCGACACCGATCACACCTACCTGCACTTTGTTGGGGTCTGCCCCAACATCCAGGATCGTATAGGGTTGAATGGTGTAAGTGTTCCCCGCTCCATCGTCCAAAACGGGACGATCCCAGCCAGCACACGAATTGTCCACTTTTTTGACAATGTTGGCTGCAATCATGGGGAAGGACTTTTTACCCGATTCCGTGGCTGCGGCCTGGAGAGCGCGTTTTGCCAACACCTGTTGACCCCAATCAAATTCATGGTTTCCCAGTGTAACCGCGTCATAGCCTATGGTTTTGTAGTAATCAATGGTTGGTTGTCCCTTGAGAATGTTGGAAATGAGCGAGCCCTGGAGCATATCTCCGGCGTCCAGGACCAGCACATTCTCATTTCCGACGGTGGCTCGAATATCATTGATTTTATAAGCCACGCGGGCTGCGCCGGGATTAGAGCCTGACGCTTCCAGGTTTCCGTGAAAGTCGTTGGTGTGTAGGATGGTGAAGTTGATGGTGGTCAGCGCCTGTGGACGTTGCAGACCGGCGCTTTGAACCGGTCCAGGCAACGCAAGGCAGATAATCAAGACCAGAGACACAATTTGCAAAAATTTAAGTTTCATGTTCCCTCTCTCCTGAAGATTGGTTTTTGGAATTAACCTGCGCTGAAAAAAGCTTCTTCATTCACTTGATGACACACCACCTCCTTTCAAAGATTGATACGAAAGGCATACTTCGGTTGCGGCATTCAATAGGGCTATAGAGATAAACCCAATTCAAATTAAAGCGCAGTGAAAATGGGGAACAATCAAGATTTCGTTAAGAATACAAAAATGTTAAGTTAATAGGATTACGCCCCAAATTAACACAAATAATAGCCCACCCAGTCAATTTAATTTTATTTTAACGAAATATATCCTTCGAGTAAAGTTACTTGTGTCACAATTTTATTGCGGAGTCATTTGTAATTCCCCTCCAAAAGTTGTATGATCAATCTATAACCGGTTTTGGATATATCCAAGGAGGGGATGATGAAATGGAGGGGTGGGATTGTTGGGCTGCTCCTGTCAGCCGTGTTGTTGATTTTACCGGCAGCGTGTCAGCCTTCGCAGCCGGTGGAGGATGGGGTGGTTTTTTCAGATGAGGAAGAGGATTTACCGCCGCCTACCCCAATACCCGAAACTCCTCCGTCAACCCGTCAGCCGGAAGGGGTGCCGCAAGGCATAGAACTGGCCGAATGCCCAAGACTCTACAATTTTGTTTTCCTCAAATTTTCATCCGAAATTGATTTCAATGTTGAACAAGTTGCCCTGCATTACTCCCTTGGGGATGGTGTTCTCACCCTGGAAGTTACCCAGGAAACGCCGCGTGTAATTTTGCAACCCCAAAGTACCATCACCCTGCCGGTAACCATTCGAGGCGTGACGGGCGATTGCACCTATGAAGGTCAAAGCAGCATGATTGCTACCGCCAGCGGTTATTGTGAAAATGGGATTGTTCGTCTAATCATCGAGGAGAACTGGCAGCCGGGTAGTGGGGTAATGTCCTGTCCCGACCATGATCCTGTGCAAGGCCCCTTACCTGCTCCCGGCAAAATGACTCACCGCGGTGGCGATGGACGGGGTGAGGTGTTTTATCTGGATGCGGGTTTTTCCGATCAGAATATCGGCTACATGCTGGAAAAACCCTTTCAGGGACAGGGCGGCAGTGGCAGCCACATCTGGACGCTGGTCATGGAACCCATTCAATTGATTTTGCCCGTTTCAACACCCTGAATTTGGAAAAAGGCGCAGAGTCATCGTTTTGACCCTGCGCCGGCTTCAAATCCTTAAACGGTTGAAACAAACAGCCTTACAAATTGCGTTTCTCGCGGTCGTAATTCTGACCAAGAAAGGCCGGCACCCGCGCTTTCCGGAAAGTGAGAATCATAATCAAAATCGTAGCCAGATAGGGCACCATCAGCAGGTACTGGTACGGCACGGCCAGCCCAATCACCTGGGCGCGGAAGGCGAGTACCTCCACGCCGGCAAAGAACAGTGAGCCGGTCAGAATGGTCAGCGGACTCCAGCCGCCGAAGAAGGTCAAAGCAATTGCCAGCCAGCCGCGCCCGCGCGTCATCGCCTCGGTGAAGGTGCCGGTGTACACCATCGGCAGGTATGCACCCGCCAGACCGATCAATGCCCCGCCGGCGATAGCCGTCCAGTAACGCGCCCGCACGACGTTGATGCCCAGACTGTCGGCCGTCATCGGGTTTTCGCCGACGGCGCGCAGTTCCAGCCCGCGCTGCGTGCGGTACAGGAAGTACCACAACACCAGCGAAAGAAAAATGGAAAAGTACACCAGCCCGTTCTGCCTGAAGAGGATCGGCCCCAGCAGCGGAATCTGACTCAGCACGGGGATGGACACTTCCGGCAGGGTGGGGATGAGCGGCGGCGAAAGGGTGATGCCGATGACCAGTTTGGGCAGCAGGGTGGAAAGTCCCACACCGATGAAAAACAGCGAAAGCCCGATGACGAACTGATTCATCTTCAGCGTGGTGGTGAAGTAAGCCAGCAGCAAGCCGAACAGCGCGCCGGCTGCCATGGCCGCCAGCATGCCCACAAAGTTGTTGCCGACCTGATAACTGACCAGAAAACCCAGCGATGCACCCAGCAGCATGATGCCTTCCTGTGCCACGTTGAAGATGCCGGTGCGACCGCCCAGCATGGTGCCCTGACTGGCCAGCACAAACGGCACCATCGAAAGCAGGACTAATCGCAAGAAGGTGACCAGAGTTTCCATGATGATTTACCTCCTGCGTACCACATCGGAAAGTAGAACGAAGAGCAGCACCAGCGCTTCGACGATAAAGACCATTTCAACCGGGATCATCAACGTGCGCTGCATGGCACTTGCCCCGACTTCCAGCACGGCGATGAAAAACGCCACAAACGGCACCGCCAGATTGTTGCCGCGCGCGATCAGCCCGATGATCAGCCCCAGCACCAGAAAGTTGGACTGCATGCCCTCGATCAGGCGGCGGTGAACGCCGGCAACCTCAATGGAACCGGCCAGACCGGCCAGCGCGCCCGCCAGCACCAGCGAGAAAACGAACATGCGCTTGACGTTGATGCCGAATACCTCGGCGGCGCGCGGGTTTGCGCCGGTAGCCACCAGCTCGTAGCCGCCGGTGGTGCGGCTGGTGTACACATAAATCCCGGCTGCCACCAGTACCGCCAGAATGATGCCCGAGTGCAGCGGCGGATTGCTGACCAGCATGGGCAGCCAGCCGCCCTGCCCGATGGGGATGGTGGTGGGGTGACCGGCGGTGGTATCGCGCCACGGCCCGGTGGCGACCAGATCAATGACGGCAAACGAAACAAAGTTGAGCAGCACGGTGGTCAAAATCTCGTTCAGACCAAAGCGGTAGAGCAGCCAGGCTGGAACCAGACCCCAGAATGCACCCGCAATCACCCCCGCCAGGATGACCAGCGGCAGCAGGATGACCGGCGGCAGGTCTGAAAAGGTGATGCCCACCGCCGCTGCCGCAATCCCGCCGACGATCATCTGACCCTCGCCGCCGATGTTGAATTTACCGGCGGTCAGCGGCACGGTAAAGGCCAGCGCCTGCAGGGTGAGGGGGATGAATTTGAGCAGCGTTTGAATGAAGCCGTTGGGAGTGCGGAAGGAAGTCAGTAAAATGGTCTGGTAAGCCCGCCCAACATCAAAGCCCATCGCCGCAATGAAGATGCCCGCCGCCGCAAAAGAAGCAGCAATGGCAATCAGATAAGGGAGGATGGTTCGTCCAAGTGTCTTCATTGGTACCTCGCTCACGGGGTTGCCGGTTCGGTCGAGCGGATGCCGCTCATCAGCCGGCCGATGGCGTATTTGTCAAACTGCTCGCGCGGCAAAATACCCAAAATTTCCCCGCGGTAGATGACCGCGATGCGGTCGCTGAGCAGCATCAATTCGTCCAAATCTTCCGAAATAAGCAGCGTAGCCTGCTTTTTGGCTTTGCGCTGCAACAATTTTTGATAGACAAAATCCATCGAGGGAATATCCAGCCCGCGGGTGGGATTGTGTGCCACCAGCAAATCGGCATTCATCGAAAAAGCGCGCGCAATCATCACCCGCTGAATGTTGCCGCCGGAGAGATTGCCGCCGGGGTCTTCCGGTCCGCCGGTTTTGATGTTGTATTCACGAATTTGCTCGCGGCTGTTTTGGTAAACCGTCTTCCAGTTGATGAAGCGCCCGTCGCTGTACGGCGGCTGGCGGTGTACACCCAGAATCAGGTTGTGCGCCACACTGGCTTTGGGCAGAAAACCGTCATGCAGCCGGTCTTCCGGAATGTAGGAAAGGCCGCTGCGCAGCCGCTTGCCCACCGGAAGGCCGGTCACATCCCTGCCGTTTTGCTCAATTTTGCCGCTGGTGGGCGGGATAATGCCCGCGGTTACCTCGGCCAGTTCCTGCTGACCGTTGCCGGCAACGCCAGCGATGCCCAAAATTTCACCGTGGAAAATTTCGAGCGAAACGTCTTTGAGGCGCGCAACGCCCTCTTTGCTGATCAGGTTCACCTGAGTCAGGCGCAGCAGCGGCTCAGCCGTATAGTCCACTTCGCCAAAGGTTTTGGTGTCGCGGGCAAAGTACACGCTCTTTTCGATGTTCATTTGCTCGCCGACCATGGCGCGCACGAACACCTCTTCCGAAGCGTCCTTTCGATCCAGTGTGGTGATGTTGCGCCCTTCACGCAGCACGGTGATGCGGTCGCACACACTCAGCACTTCGCGCAGTTTGTGGGTGATGAAGACGATGCTCAAACCGTCGTTGACCATCACCCGCAGCGACTCGAACAGCGCATCCACTTCCTGCGGGGTCAGGTTGGTGGTTGGTTCGTCGAGAATTAAAATCTTCACGCCGCGGTAAAGTGCTTTGAGAATTTCCACCTTTTGACGGGTGCCAATCGGCAGCGTGGAGATGACCGCATTCAATTCAACTGGCAATCCAAAGCGCTGGCACAATTCCTCCACTTTTCTGGCTTCGGGCTGCAGCTGCATGGTATAGCGGTTGGTGATGCCTGTTCCCAGAACAATATTTTCCAGCACGGTGTAATTGGCAATTTGCAAAAAGTGTTGATGCACCATGCCGATGCCGCGTTTCAAGGCGTCACGCGGGCCGTTGATCTCAATTTTTTCACCGTTCAGGAAAATTTCGCCCTGATCCTTACGGTAAAGGCCGTAGAGGATGTTCATCAGGGTGGTTTTGCCGGCGCCGTTGCCGCCCAACAGACCGTGAATTTCGCCGGGCAGTAACGAAAAGGATACATCATCCAGCGCAACCAGTTTATCAAAGGTTTTGCGAATGTTTTTTAATTCCAGAATGGGTTGTTTTTCCATGATCTCCTTCCCTAGTTTGCCTGTGCAGTCGGTATGAAACCATGCACTGCTGAGGTTCTCTGGCAGGGGAGTTAGAAAAGGGGTTCCGGCGCTCATGCACAGGCGCTGGAACCCCTGCCTGAATTATGGATGATTTTGCAGTCGGCTGTAACGGAAAGCCCTACTTAATCTCACTGGTATCCTTGACCACTTCGATTTTACCGGCGCGCAGGTCAGCCAGCAGGGTGTCCATTTCGGCCTGAATTTGGGGGGAAACGTTCTTCAGCGGGGTTTGCAGGGCAACGCCGGTGGCAAAGCCCAGCGGGTAGTAACCGCCGGTTTCACCAGCCTGAATTTTGGCGTAAATGTCCTTGAGCGGGCCGGCGAAATCATACAGCAGCGAGGTCATGTAGTTTTCGGGGGCGTAGGTGGATTTGTCGGTGTATTTGGCGGTGACCAGCACTTTGGTGGGCGAAGCCTTGACCGCTTCAAACAGGCCGAACATGCCTAGGTTGAGCGAGCCCATGATCACATCGCAGCCTTCGGCGATCAGCGCATCGGCAACCTGGCGGGCTTTGGTCGGGTCATTGAAGTCGCCCGCCCAAACGGCTTTGACTTCCACATTCAGCCCGAGGTCTTTGATGGCTTGCTGCACGGCGTGCACCTCAGCGTAGGAGAAGGGCAGCGCCAGCCCGCCCAGATAACCGATTTTACCGGTCTGAGTGGCTTTGGCAGCCAGAGCGCCAATGCCGTAGAAGCCGACGTGGAAGTTGCGGTCAATCATCCACAGGTTGGCGGGGGCATCGGCTACCGGGGCATCCCCTTCGCCGATGAAGATGACATCCGGGAACTGCTTGGCCAGTTCAACGGTTTGGGTGAGGAACTGACCGCCGTGCGTCCAGATGATGTTGTAGCCGCCGTCAATGTATTCGCGCATGACGCGGTCTACATCCGGAACGGCAACGCTCTCGGAATATGCGGTTTGAACGCCGGTGGCTTTTTGTAATTCCGAAATACCGACATACGCCAGGGTGTTGTAGTCGGCATCGGTAATCACGCCCGGAAAGATGGCGGCCAGTTTATAGGTCTTGCCGGTTTCTTGCGGGGCGGGGGTGGCGGCGGGGGCGCATTGTGCAGCCAGCAATGCAACCACCACCAAAACGAACAACAATCCGAAACGGTTCTTGCGCATTTCTTTCCTCCTTAAATTGAAAATGGGATAGAAGGGAAACAGGGTGAAGTTGAAGTATTTTCTATTTTACTCTTTTGAAAATGTCTGTCAATTACGAATTGGATAAAGATTCCGGTACATTCTTCCTTGAATATCCGCTTAATTTCCTGCACACAGCCCTGCCTTTTTAACGTGGGTTCGGGATAAGCACCAAACCTGATCAGCAGCGAGATGAACCCCCTCCAACCTCCCCCAATATCGCTAATGCGATATTGGGGGAGGCGCAGGGGTGCCCTGCCGGAGATTGCCGCGCTCGCTGCGCTCGCTCGCAGTAACTGTGTTAAAAGTCAAGGTGGAAGATGGGCGGAAATGGTTACGGAGCTGCCCATGAGGCCTTGTGACGAACCATAGCATTCATAATGGTCAACATCTTGCGCATACAGGCCGTGATAGCGACTTT